>JBGUXS010000066.1:0-4006 GCA_045118155.1 Alphaproteobacteria bacterium
GGATAAGCTGATTGCCCAAATGGCCTATGATCTTCCGTCGGTACGGCACGCGGGAACCTATCCGGAATTTAAACCCTTGTTGCCCGCTGAAAAACTGATTGTTTTTGAAGCGATTTTGGTAGATCCTGCGTATCGGGGACATGGTCTGATGCAACGGATGCTCGCCAAAGTTGGGGACATGTTGCACAAACAAAATCCCGAAAGAACCTATGCGATCATGCAAATTGCATCGGCAAACTTAGCCAGTTGGAAAAGTGCTTTGCATGACGGGATGAATATTACAAAAGTTGCCAAAGATCCCCAAGACGGCACGCCCTGTTTCTATTTGGAAAAAAATATGAAATTTTCAAAAACGTCCATGGCAACACCGACTTTTTATGTCAACTTAGAAAATTATCCCCCTCAAAGTCCGCTTTTTTTCCAATACATGCGGACGCTTTATAAACATGGGTATATTGGCACGGGGTACGATAAAAAACTAAACGGTATTACCTTGATGAAAAAAGAAGATAAGAACATCTTAAATCTTTATGCTTTGCAATCCGCCATGCAAATGTGTTAAAGATCTTTGTTTTTTTTAGCGACTTCTATCTTTTTTGGGGGGACAATAGGGGTATTTCACTTGTGCCCCCGTATATCTTTTTAGGATGCGTTTCAGAACTTTTTGAGACACCCTGGGGGGCAACAAGACAACCCCTTGTTGGCGTTCATTAAACCCGATATTTTGCAAATCCGAACAAGATCTTAAATCCAAACAAGCCGGGCCTTGTCCCTTGATGAATAAAGTTTTGCAATCAGCGGGAACTTTAAGTTCTTTATCCTTGTACGTGTTATCTATCAACCAAATATGTTTAAGCCCTTGTAAGGTTAAAAGCGTGTTTTTCCTAAGAACAGAATAGGACATAAATAATGCCCCGTTGTCAGCCCCTTGAATCATTTTTATATTGTCAAGATTACTTTCGGTAATTTCTATCTTCTTGGAATCTGGGAATCTACAAACTTTGGGGGCAAATCCATTCAAGCCAACATAATCGGCCTGCTTTATTTGGACACAAGGCACCCGAACATAATATCTGTTTTGATGGCCCGTTGTGGGCATAGCATTTACCAACGCAATATTTTTTCCACTTTGGTTAAAAATTTTTATGGTATCTTGAATATCCCCCATCACACTATATTGACTTATCTTTTTCGTGCTTAAACCAACCCCAGGCATTTGAAGAAAATCTTTTGGTCCAAAATAGATTCCGTTTGCTTCGTCATAAAAACAAGTGTTCCCGTCCTGAATCATCGTACTCTGACGGCAATAACCTTGCCATGTCACGGGGGGACGCAACGGCCGAGCCGTTGTATCTTTGATAACCGGCAAATCCGGCCATTGTCTAGCCACCACTGTACCTTTGGGTAAAGGGGGCAAGGTTTCTAGTGTAATCACTTGATTTTTTAATCCTTTTTGCTGATACGCCGGCAGCACAAGCGGAAAGCGTTCATCCTGTTCAAACACGGATACATCAGATTGATCCTCTAGATATTCCAGTTGTTGCCAAAGATGCTTTTCATCCTTAAAAAGATTGCCGATCAACCGCCGAACAATACGACATTGAGAATCCTTTTGAACATTGCTAGAAAAATACAAGGATCCATCGGCTTCTAAAATAATTTCACTTTCTCCCCCGTTATACAGGTTTTCGTTGGAACTAACAAACGAACGATAGGTATCGGACGCGGCCCGTCCTATGGGGGCAATTTGGCCAAAAAATTCGTGTTCTACCAGGGGAACTTGCACAAACCGTTTAAAAAATTGATTGGATTGTTCCCCCTGTCCCAAAAATTGCACCCCATAATTGCCCCCTTTTAGCATATCAAGATTAGCATACAGCCGTTGCCAAGAACGGGGGTTTTCAAAACATTCTGTCCCAAAATCAATACATGATAACACAATGCGTTTAGCCCTATCCCGATACGCGCGCAACGCATCGTACCGCCGTTGTTCTTTTTCAAAAAGAGGATGTTCGGGATTATTCAAAATATGGGGACGATACCCCCTAGTCAAAATATATGGGGCCGATAAAAAAGACCCTTGAAAAAGGGGATCATAATAATCTAAGGGATCCGAGGCATTATAACAACGCCATTCTTTCTGATACGCAACCCCTTCTATTTCCTTCACTATTGGAAAAGGCAACGAGACAATCCCAAAAGGGGCCGTAGCTTCGGCACCACAATGCGGGCAGCCATTTTCACACCCAGAATTGATAGGGAACGTCACATAGTCTTTTTCCGGAATAAATTTATAATTCAAATGCACTATTTTTTTAAAAAAAGGCGTATAATCTTTAAAGAAATGCGTATTTAAATATTTAGGAACCGTCGTATCCCATAAAATCGTTGTTAAAGGAACATGAGGCATCAATAATTTCCAATCATGTTCGGCCTCGGCTATTGTATGATAACGTTCTAACCCACCTTGAAACTCATTAAGTAGAAATAACACCTCTTCCCCATCATCGGAAAGCAAGTTTAACCACGTTTTTCCCGTGTTAACAGCAGGCCTTCCCCCAAAAGGCGCCCAGCACTTCCGATACCCCGTTAAAATGCGTTGCGCTAACCGATACATCCACAAGAATACCGCATACGCCCTTGTGTCATCAGATAATGTTTTATCTTCCATTGTCTGCAAAACACTTTGGGGCAAATAACGGCGTTGATACCCCTCTAGCCGCAACGCCTGTTCAGGGGACAGGGTTTTTAGGGAACTATCTAAAAAACACCGATTAACCGGATCACATAAAACACGCATTGTTTTTTTCTTTAAAAGTTTACAAGTATTTTAAAAGAATACCACAAAACATGTTTTTTGTCAATTATTTTTTTATAAAGACCGCTTCCCAACGCCGTTTACTTTTTTTAAGCAGATACCCCAAAATAATACCATTCGGCCCCGATTTCCCCGGCTGGGTTAGGTAAAAGAATATACCCATCTTCTGGGGCCGTTAAAATCCGCCCATCTTCATAAATCGCCAACACCTGCCCTTTGGTCACGGGATCCAAGTGCTTATAAGGTTTTGCCAAACGCCCAGGGGCCTTTTTAATCACATAATTTTTCATCAAAATGTGATGTTGGGGATGTTCTTGGGCTTGCCCTTCTATTCCCCCAAAAGCCGACAATGCCCCTAAAATGGCCTGATAGGCAACCTCGGCCGCCTCGGGGGCTTTATGATACCCACATTCTAAGGTAGAGGCACTTTTGCCCACCGTATGGGCAAACCATTCTGTGGAAAAATCTTGAATAGCGGGATTGTTCTGATAAATCGTCGGCCATCCCTGCAAAACATACTCTACCGGCAACGCCCGCACCAATTTTTGATTATCGGGGGTGGGATAATCACAAAAAGCAAACGGAATATCCCCAGGACAATGGCTAGAATGTAAATCTAGCAAAATATCACACTGCTGAATCAAGGGAACAATTTCATTCGCTAATTTTTGTTCATAGGTGGTGGGCTGATCATGCCATTTCATAACGCGGTTTAGGTTTTCATCTATTTGACGGACATCTTGCTGATACGCTTTTAAATTACAAACGGGGATCAAGGTTAATTCCCCTTGGGTCAAGACAACGCGCCCCGCTTGCAAATCTAAAATCAGCCGATCCATTGCCTTAGGGCCTGCCGTTTCATTTCCATGCACCGCCCCCAAGACTAAAAGGTGAGCCCCCGCTTTTTTCCCCTTAAAATGAAAAACCTCCGGCATTTTCATCCTTATGCTTACAGATTAATTTCTTATATCCCTTTGACCCGGTAAAATACCTCTTTGGACGCCACTCTGTGTTTGTTCTTGCAAAGCGTCGGCACCTATACCTGTGCTTGAGCTTTCCCCAACAGACATTGGTGTTGGACGGGAAAATTGCATATAATGCCCTTTCGTTGTTCCCAAAGCTCTGATAATCTTAAGGGATTCCGTTGTTGCCGGTTCTTCCACAGGGGCAGCCCCTTGCCCCGCCACA
>JBGUXS010000067.1:0-10234 GCA_045118155.1 Alphaproteobacteria bacterium
ACATTGATGGGTCGTGCTGTCGTAATGGGGCTTGGTGGGGAACGCCTCGGAACATTCTTCATCAGTCGCTGCATCCGGCAATTTACAAGCGGTGTATTCGCTAGCTGTTGTTCCAGCGCTTCCTGTAAAGGCTGAATTTAAGCTAAGTCTTAGAAGACCTTCGTGTGTTGCATCAATATTTTGCTGTATACGCCACATATATTCCGCAGTGTTATCCGTGTTATAGTATTCTTGAATAGCATGCAAAGTTGTACTATTTGTACAAGAAGAAACCGTTGATCCGCCACAAACATCTTGTATTGTTGGCACGGTTCCACCTAATTTTGCACAGAAACTAACAGCCGACCACCAATTCAATTTATCCGTGCTGAGGGCCCACCGCGTGCCATTTGGGGCACCCTTAATCGTGTACGCCATATTGGTACAAGTGCCCAAAGGCGGATATTCTTTGTTCCCAGCAATAGCCCGTCCACTTCTGGCACAATACTGACCGGCGGTCGTACACGTATCTGATGGAGTATTAAAGCTCATCTGGCTATACGCCCCGTTGTAATCATTCAAACATCCCGCGCACCGATGCCAAATCGGGTCGCAATACGGGGTATCGCCGGAACATTGGGCATCCGTCGTACACGTGCCACAATCGGTTTGATATTGTGTCAAACATTCAGGAGTGTAACTCTGTGATGATAAAGCACCAATTCCAAAACTGGTTGTTCCCCCTATTGATGAAACTGCACACCAATAGCTAGTTGTTCCACATCTTGTTCGTGGTTTAGCGGTACATGAACAATTCCCCGTACCTTGTTCGGGGCCACAATCCGACACCAAGGCCGCAGCACTGGCGCATTGTTGCACCGTATCATTCGCACAGGTAAACGTGTCGGAACAAGTACATTGACAAGACGTACTATTCCATGCTTCATCAACACCACAATTTTGTGCAGAATCCGCATACACCGTTCCCCCACAACAGAACTTACCCGCCGGTACCACTACCCCTGGGGTATTGGCATCCACATACCCGCAACATTGCCCCGCCGCGGTGACGGTCGTGCCAGCACAACATACTTGTCCTTGGCCCACACCCGACACACAAACCCCCGCCGTACATGTTTCGCACGCCCCACAATCGTTATCATTACTGCATCCTGTACAGGTATGCGTTGTGGTATTACATATCGGTGTATCGCCGGAACAATGCGCATCTTTAAGACACTCTACACACCCAAAAGTGCTAGAATAATATTGCCCCGCGGGACATCCCGTACACCATCCATCGGATCCACATACCGGTGCGTCTTTGCCACAATCGGCATCCGTCCGACATCCCCCACACGTATGGGTTGTCAAATCACACTTGACATCACAATCGGTATCGGCCAAACACTGAACGCAGGTTCCGTCTAAATAATACGGCTTTTGGGGATTCTTATCTGCACACGTTCCACATCCCGCCCGGAAAAGATAAATCGGCTTGTTGGGATTTTGTTCCTTACATTCGGCATCCGACATCGGCCCCCGACAAGATGTATGTCCCACCGTTGCATACGGGGTGTCGCCCGTACATTCTTCACAAGTGGTATTCGCATCCCCCGTGGAAATGGTGTTGTCCACACACACCATACATGTTGGGGCCCCGGCTTCTTCCGTTCCCGTTGCAAACCCAGGACCACAAGCCGTACAAATACCGTCCAAAGCATAATACCCAGGGTTACACACACAAACGTTGGCTATACAAGTTCCGTTCACACACGTTTCGCACGTTGGCCCGATATGGGTTTCGCCTTCTTCCCAAACGGGCTTCATAATCAAATCCCGCCCAAAATAGACTTGCAGGTCAGAAAATTTGCCCCCACATAATAAATTTGTCCCTGCCCCCTTACTTAAAGCAATTGTTTTTTCATCGGGTTTGGCCACATCGGCAACTTTTTCTTCGCCCCGCATCATGGCCACGAATGCCGTACAAATACGTTCTGGTACATTTTCTAGAACAAACGAAAACATTTGCCCTTGCAATGCCCCTTGTTCCCCGGCCGTAATTTGTACATTCGCCGTTGCCTTCTCATTAAACTTGCGCAGGTGATACCCATTACTATAAATCAATTGCCGACCCACATCCATGGCCCGACGTAAAACCTCTTGATTCAGCTGATCCGCCCGATAATGCGCAATCGCCGTCCCAATACCTTGATACCCCAAGATACTTAAAACCCCCATAACGGCTACAACGGCTAAGGTTTCGGTCATTGTCCGCCCAGATTGCCGGTTATACAAGCGTTTTGATAAGGTTAATTGCTTTTTACTGACGTCCTTTTGACGCCCAGGAAAACCAACGATATCGGCCAAACACCGACGCAAATATTGGAAAAAGCGAATCCCCTTTGTGCACATGCCGTCATCTTATCCCCTTCAAATATCCTTTGCAAGTTTTTTTTATGTAAAAAATGTTTTTTTTCAATATGTCCAATGTGTTAGCGTTTTACATAAGGTCTATTCACCTATTTTTCCCCATGTCTTCCCCTAAAAAGCACCTATTTTCCCCCTTGCATTTTACCCCTATCCCCCTTAAGTAAGTCCTATGGGGACTTATTGCCTGTGTTTTCTGTTTGGAATTTTGTTGGGGGGCCTGATTCTTTATTACATAAAGCAGTCCCTGTATCCCCCCGCCCAAGAAGTTAAATACTGGCAACAAAATGAACGCCTGTTCTTTGATATTCTAAAAACTTTACGCCAATTTGATACGGCCGGAACAGAACAGGCCCTGTTTCATCATCTTTTTAAACTTATTAGTCGCTTGTATGACCTAGATATCGTTATTTATACCTATACGTCGGGAAAAATCTTATCGTTTTTAACCGCCCGCACCAAATTGAATCCCCCTAAACGCATCAATTTGATGAAAGTCAGCCAAGATAAACCCACCTATCAAGGGCTGTCGTCTTTTCAAGCTTTGATTCACGGCAAACCCTTTGGATATCAGGATATTTCTGGGGTGCCTATTTATCAAGAAATTCTAAAAAATACCCCCTTTTTGGCCGCTTATAGCTTCCCCATCAAAATTTCCGGCGTACCAGAGTTAACCGTCACCTTTTATGCCCGCGAAAAAAATTATTTTACCCCTTTTTTCATCAACTTGTTTGACCGTATTTTTACCGAAGTCGGTCAACATATCAGCCAGCGCCGATTGCTGAATAAAACAACCGACGAATTAAGGGCTTACCAAGAACGCCTGAAAGCCCATATCCAAAAATTAACGTTAGAACGCAAAAAATCAGAAGCCGCCACCAAAGCTAAAACCGAATTTTTAGCCAATATATCCCACGAACTCAGGACCCCTTTAACCGCTATCATCGGATTTTCAGAAAGTATGCAAAGCCAGTTATTCGGCCCTTTAAATGATACTTACCAAACCTATACCGGGTATATTACCACCAGCGCCCACCACTTGTTGGACCTTATCAATGACTTATTAGATCTGACACGGGCCGAAACCGGTCATCAAAAACTAAATTTCCAACCCGTTTTATTTATTCCTCTGGTGGAAGAATGCCTAACCTTAATTCCCAAAAATCAAAAACAAATTACGTTTAAAAAACCTAAAAAAATGCTAACCGTTATCGCCGATGAACGCGCCCTAAAACAAATTGTTGTCAACTTGCTGTCCAATGCGATTAAATTCACCAAAAACAATGGAACAATCACATTAACCGCCCGTTTGAAACAAGATGGCGCCTTGCAATTTTCCGTTCAAGATAATGGAATCGGTATCACCAAAGCACATCAAGCCAAATTATTTACCCCCTTTTCACAAGTGGAAAACGTCTTAACCCGCACCCATACCGGAACAGGCTTGGGATTGGCTTTGGTCAAAAAACTTTGTACGTTGCAAGATATTACTTTGGCCCTATCATCCGTCCCTAAAAAGGGAACAAAAATTACCTTGACTTTTCCCAAAAAACATGTTGTTCTTTCCCCATAGGGGGAATCATGAAACGCTTTATCTTTGGGGTGTGTTTGATTTTAAGTTGGACCGTCGGGGCCCAGGTCTTATTAAAAGAAGCTGTCATAAAAAAAACAAAAACCCCCGATAAAGTACAATTGACCTGCGGACGCAGTTTCCCAATTAAAATTGCAACCTTCCCAAGTAATCCCCCGTTCGGATGGAGTAAACGCGTTAAGGATAAAGATGGCAGACCCACTTATACATCAGAAGGATATGGGTTTGACGTCTTTCAGGCATTGGCCAAAGACCTAAATTACCAAATTACCCCCGTCGGATTCACAAATTATGAGCAAGCCTTAAACGCCCTAATCACAGGGGATGTGGACGTTTTGGCGGGCGTTTATTATAACCCCGCTATGTTATCCAGTTCCTTGAATATTATGATGCCGGCGTACTTTTTAAATCCCATCACTATTTATTTTAGGGCAGACAATCCTATTTCAGCTAGAAAATTAGAAGAATTAACCCCCTATAAGGGCATTATCCGTCAAGAAGAAGCCCTGTACCCTGTTTTATTTGAACAACTGCCTAAAAATCTTGATTTAACCCCTATTTCCGGCAGTGAGGTCGCCTTTGAAGCCATTTTAACGGGGAAAGCCGATTATCTTTTAGGGTCTATGTATGCGCTGGAAAGCGAAAAAAATAGATTAAAACTAGATAACTTAATTGACCACAATTCCCATATTCTGGTCAATTATGGCCTGTTTTTTGCTTTTTCCCCCGTTTCACAATGCCGAAAATTGCAACCCGAATTTTCGGAAAAGTTAAGGGCATTTAATGAATCAGAAAAAGCAACGTCTATGATGGCACAGGCCGATAACTTGTGGCGTTCTTATTTTCCAAATGCCACTTTTTTAAAAGAAATGGGCATTAAAGAAACAGAAACAATCGCGGAATTGCCCCTTACCCCTATGGTTTTAGATTTGGAAACAAATGAAGAAACATCTCAATCGGCCCTTGCCCCCCCAACCTTGCCAGATGAGATAGCCCATGATTTGGGCGTTCAAGAAAATGCCCCAGAACAACCAAATAAGGAACTAAAAAGTATCATCCTAGACCCCCCTAATAAGGCCGAAACTTTACCCCAAGAACACCCCATTAAAGACCCTAAAAATATCACCACCAACGCCCTAAATGACCTTGGGGTCCCCCTTGTCAAAGAGGAAGAAAAGAAATTAGGGATTCCCGCCCTGCCCTTGGTTAAGGAACACGAACAACCTGTATCTTTGAATACTGTGCAAGAACAAAATCCATTGGATTTAACTGATCATACTCTGGATGAATTAGGTGCAAAAGAAGAAACGACACCACTGGCTGCCACAGAAGAAACAACGCTATCCGAAGAAACCGAACCCCAAGTCATTCCCCAACAACCACCTGAATTAACACTTAAAAATCTAACCCCCGTTGCAAAAACGGAAAATCAACCTATTCCCAATCCCATTGAAGAAAAAAAGGTTGATTTTCAGGAACTTGCCCCCGAAGATGTTCCCGCAAACTTAAATTTTTAATTAAACACGCACCAAATGGATGTTAACCAACGTCTTTTTGCCGTATTTTTCTTGGACAACTTGACGGACCGCATGGGTTAACCCCGCCTTTAATGTTTCGTCATTTTCCTTCTCTTGAAGGGGCATTTCGTCCAGTGTAGAACGCACATTTTCCAGGAGTTCTTGCATTTCTGGTCCATCTTCATCCATTAGGCCAAAGGCCGAAACTTGGGGGGCCCCCAGTAAATTTTGCGCTTTATCCAAAACCACCGTTAAAACCACCGTTCGCCCTTCTAACATCTGGCGCCGATTCTTAATCACCTTAGCATTTAACGGGATGATTTGTTTCCCGTCTAACGCCAAAACCGCCGTCGGTACCGTCCCAATAATACCAGGATCTTTTTCAGATAATTTAAAGACTTGCCCTTCTTCTAATGCCACCGCATACGGCACTTTCCATTTTAAAACTTGTTCTACATGCGCCAACAAATCCAACGCATCCCCATGCACTGGCAAGGCAATCTTTGGTTTCAGCATCATATACATTTTTTTTAGGTCTTCCCCAGCAAAATGTCCCGATACATGCACCAAAGCATCTTCGGTCGTAATAATCTTCACCCCATAGGACTTTAAGCGCTTTTGTAAATAAGCAATCTGCTTTTCATTCCCTGGAATTTCTCGCGAGGAAAAAATCACCACATCATCAGATTCTAATGTTACCATATCGGCCCGTGCTTTGGTGCTAAGCAAACGCGTCAACGCCGATCGCGGTTCCCCTTGACACCCCGTGCAGACATAAACAACAGACCCTTTGGGCATAGAAACAGCTTCTTCTTCATCCAAAAACTCGGGGATATGATCAAAATACCCCGTAGATCTGGCCGCTGCATCCATACGCCATAAACTGCGCCCTAGCAAACACACTTGTTTATGGGCCGCTTCTGCCGCCAAATAAATACTTTCAAGCCGCGTGATGTTAGAGGCAAAACACGTTACAAAAACTTGCTGATGCGGATATCCAGCAATCAATGTTTTTAAGGCATCCCGCACATCCGATTCAGTGGAAGTTTGTGTTTTTCCCATCACATTGGTAGAATCACAAACAAATGCCAAAATCCCCTCTTTAGCGATATCTTTTAGGGCATCTATATCCATAGGTTCCCCGATAAGGGGTGTTTCAAACTTCCAGTCCCCAGAATGCAAAACCGTTCCCGCTTTGGTCCGAATCGCTAAGGCCGTTGGTTCTGGCACAGAATGCGCCATCGCAATCAATTCAACTTCAAACGGGGGAAGATTTAAAATATGCCCGGGGGGCGTTACAATAACTTCAGCCCGCCCTAACAACCCCATTTCCGTTAGTTTATGCCGCAGTAGTTCGTTGGCAAATGGGGTCACATAAATCGGACAATGCAACTGATGCCACAAATAGGCCACCCCCCCGATATGATCTTCATGAGCATGCGTAATAACAAGGCCAACAATATCTTCTTGATGTTGTTCCAAAAAATCCACACTGGGGAGCAACGCCTCTACCCCCGGCAGATTTTCATCCGGGAACCCAATACCGCAATCTACCACTAACCATTTACCTTGATACCCATAGGCAAAACAATTCATACCAATACCCGTTGCCCCCCCTAAAGGGACAAATACAAAATCTTCAGGCGCTAGGGTTAAGGCCTCTGTTTCACTCATCCTACTTCCTTTTCTTATAAGGATACAGGGCGGCCACAAAGGACCGCCTGCCCTGTCTTATTCGGCATCGTAATCAGCCCGATTCTTATCTTCTTGAATACGCGCTTTCTTACCAAACAATTGCCGTAAGTAATATAATTTAGAACGACGAACCCGTCCTTTTTTAACCACCGTAATGCTGGCCACATTAGGGGAATAAAGTGGGAAAACTTTTTCCACCCCAAACCCAAACGAAATTTTCCGTACGGTGAAAGAAGACGTCAATCCTTTGTTGGAACGGGCAATGCAAACCCCTTCAAACGCTTGGAAACGATCCCCTTTTTCTTCAACGATACGTGTTTGAACCCGCACGGTATCCCCGGTTTTAAAAAACGGAATTTTCTTATTCATCGCTTTGATTTGTTCTTGTTCTAGTTCTTTGATTACAGTCATGTAATACCTCCTTAATTAAGTTTTTTAGCCAAATAAGCTTGATACAAATCTGGCCGTCTTTCCATTGTTAAATTTTCTGCTTGCGCCTGACGCCACGCTTTGATTTTGGCATGATGACCGGACACTAAAACATCCGGAACAGTCCGATCTTGCCATACTTGGGGTTGCGTATATTGGGGATATTCCAAAAGGCCATGCGAAAAACTTTCTTCTTCCAAAGAGTCGGCATTTCCCATAACCCCAGGTAATAAACGAACCGTTGCATCTAACATAGTCAAAAGCGCCGGTTCCCCACCAGATAAGACACAATCGGCAATACTGACTTCTTGTACCTGCCACTTATCCAAAACCCGCTGATCAATCCCTTCAAACCGTCCACAAATAAACGTTAATGTTTTTTGTTCAGACCAAGATTTAGCCAAAGATTGATTAAATAAAGACCCCCGTGGCGATAAATAGTAAATAGAACCTATTTCCTTTAAAGATAACAAGGCCTTATCTACAATTTCCGCCTTTAAGATCATACCAGCGCCCCCCCCGAAAGGACTGTCATCTACGGTTTTATGCACGTCAGTCGCAAAATCACGCATATTGACCACATTTAACGCATAAATCCCCTTTTCTAGGGCTTTTCCCGCCAAAGAATACCCTAAAAAACCTGGGAACATTTCGGGATACAGCGTCAAAATATTAATGTGCATCCGTGCCCCCTGCCATTTTAGGACGATTCAAAACAACCTGTTTTGAGACCAAATCAACTTGCGGGAAATTCGTATCATTAAAAGCAATCATTTCTTGGCGCCCATCTATCATATCTATCACAACGATATCTCCAGCCCCATAATTTTCAATACTTTTAATGGTACCCACCGTTTTTTGATCTTCTAAAACCGTCATTCCAATAAGATCCCGACAGTAAAATTCATCTTCCGGCAATTCAGGGAAAACATCTTCAGGAACAAATAATTCCGTTCCGATTAACTTTTCGGCCGCGGTTCTGTCTTCTACGCCTTTGATTTTTGCTAAGACCACTTTCCCGTGCACACCATGGGTGTGAACGATCAATTCTTGGCCCAAGCGGGTCGTCATTTTTTTCATATCAGCCAACAAGGCAACATCGTCCAACATCGGTTTAATTTTAACCGATCCCCGAACCCCGTGTACCCCAATAATTTGGCCGACACAAACAGACATATTAAGCCCCTTCCGCCGGTGTTTCAGTTGCCGGTGTTTCTTCGGCTTTTACTTCTTCAGCCGGCGCTTCTGCAGCGGCCTTAGCAGCTTCTTCGGCGGCTTTAGCAGCAGCTTCTGCTTCGGCTTTAGCTTGGGCTTCGGCTTCGGCCTTAGCAGCGGCCTTTTCTTCTTCAGCTTTCTTCTTTTCTAGGGCTTTTGCTTTTAAAGCAGACTTTTTAGGTTGTGGCCGTAATTCAGGGGCCTTATAAAGTCCCAAAGAAGCCAACAATTTTTGAACCCGTTCTGTGGGTTCTGCCCCATTTTGTAACCATTTTTTCAACAAATCAGCATTAACCCTTAATGCATCTTGATGATCTTTTGGAAGAAGTGGGTTGTAAAAACCAATGGCCTCTATAAACTTACCGTCCCGCGGTGCCCGTGCATCCGCAGCCACTACTTTATAAAAAGGCCGTTTTTTGGCGCCCCCACGGGCTAAACGAATTTTAATTGACATGTTTTATCAAGTCCTTTCTGTTAGTTAACCGGCGGAAATGTCCCGCCCCCATTGCCGAAAAAGTTTTGACCGGCACCCCCAGACATCTTCTTCATCAAAGACATCATACCTAAAGGGCCCATCTTTTTAAACTTCTTCATTACCTCTGCCATTTGGTCGTATTGTTTCAACAACCGATTGACATCATTCACGGTTACCCCGGCCCCCGCCGCAATTCGTATTTTGCGGGAAGCCTTGATAATATCAGGAAAACACCGTTCCTTTGGTGTCATTGACAAGATAATGGCCTCTTGTCGTTTTAAAATGGAATTGTCCATATTAGCTTGTTCTATTTTTTCCCTAAAGCGCGCCATACCGGGAATCATCATCATAATCCCCTTCATATCGCCCAAGGAATTAATTTGCCGGATTTGACCAAGCAAGTCATTCAAGTTAAACTTACCCGCCATCATCCGGGCCATAGCTTCTTCAGATTTTTTCTGATCTATTTTTTCAAGGGCAGTTTCTACCAAGCCCACAACGTCCCCCATCCCTAAGATTCTGTCGGCAAGACGTTTGGCATCAAATACTTCCAAAGCCGATGCCTTTTCCCCAACCCCTAAAAATTGAATAGGCACCCCCGTGCGCATCCGCAAAGACAAAGCCGCCCCCCCACGAGCATCCCCATCTATCCGGGTTAAAATGGCCCCCGTAATGGGGATTTGTTCTTGGAATTTTTCCACCACATTCACGGTATCTTGCCCCATTAGGGCATCCAATACCAGCAACGATTCTGTGGGTTCTGCCAACGCATGAATGTTTTTAAGTTCCCCCATCATCTCTTCATCAATATGAAGACGCCCCGCCGTATCTAGCAACAACACATCATATAAACCCACTTTTGCTTGTTCCAATGCACGTTTTGCGATTTGAAGTGGCTTTTCG
>JBGUXS010000068.1:0-9453 GCA_045118155.1 Alphaproteobacteria bacterium
ATTTTTCATCCTTTCAGTTAAGGGCATAGGAAGACACCCCTTAAGGCCATGGGCTTTAAAAGGTAATCTTAATATACCGCGGTCAATTAGTAAGTAAGTAAAGTACCCTTTGAAAAAGGACCCTATGAACATATTTGATGCAGCTATACTCGTGTGATACATACAGAACCTCTTACGCCAAGCATTAAACTATCTTTTTACGGCTGAGTCAAGAAAATTTTTTTACCTAATATGTCAAAAAGGCCTTTTTTTGCATAAAAAGGAAACAAGTAGCCCCTTTATTTTTCCCCTTGCATTTTGGTAAAAAAAAGGGCATCCTTAGGAAAAATAAGGGGGCAATGCCCTTTTTGGACTGTGGGCATCAAGGGGTAAGAAAGGAAGGAACTTCATGAAATACGTTTTGTCGTTGATTTTAAGCTTGGTTTTGATGGGGGCTGTTTGGGCAGATCCTGTGGATTTGAAACAAGTTGATGCCGACGTGACGAGCATTCGCCAGGATTTAGAAACGGTACGTCCACAATCCAAAGAAGAATCGGCTTATGTGGGGCAACTCGGGACGATTTACAGTACGTTAAGCACACAAAAAGAAGAATTATTGCAACAAACTGGCGCGGTACAAAAGAAAATAGATGCCCTGGGTACCCCCGCCGAAGGTGTCGCCGAAGCCCCAGAAGTGGTGGCTCAGCGGGCGGAGTTCCAGGCCGAACAAGATAAAATTAAGGCCGAAATTGCTCAAGCTGATTTGATTTTAACGCGGGTGGATGAAATTAATCAATTTGTAGCCTCTCGCCGAACTCAAAAAATCAAAGAACGTTTGTTTGATCGGCAAGAAGGGATTTGGCACTATGAGGTCTTCATTAAATCCGTTCAAAACTTTATTGAATTTTTAAAGAATGTTTTTGTGGTGCAACTTGGGGAATATCAAGCCCTGACCTTGGCGGATAAAGATGTCTTGGAAAATAAAGGGGTGCGGGCTTTATATATCTTGGGGTCTAGCATTGTGATTATGTTTGTCCTAGGGTTATTCATCAAGAAAAAGCTAGGGTACAGAAAGGATATCCCCAATCCCAACTATACGCAAAAAGTGATTACGGCCGTTTCTATGTTGGCGGTACGCGGGTTAATTCCCTCCACGGTTTTGGGGTTTTCGGCGTGGTGGATTGCACGTAACACGCACTTATTTGATGGGGATTTTGGGGTTATTTTGCAAACGGCGTTTTGGTATATGTTCTATTTACTGATTGCCTTAGCATCGGTACGGGTGTTGTTTACGCCCCGAAAGCCCGCTTGGCGCTTGTTAGAAGTTGGAAATGATCGGGCGTTAAAATTATGTCGGGCATTGGTCTTATCCTTAATTTTGATTTTTTGTTTCACGTTTTTCCGTTATGTAGCGATGCGCCTAAAATCGTCATCAGATATTATCTTTACCTTGATTAACATAGAAAATGTGGTCAAAGCCTTCTGTATTTTATTGGTGGCAAACAGGTCTCTGTATAATAATAAAAAGCTGACGGCGGAAGAATTGAAAAAAGCCGAAGAAGAAGGAATTTTGGGCTTATCCTTGTCGTCAAAAATCAGTGTATGCTTAACCTTGGCAACAATCTTGGTCTTAGGGGCATCCCTGCTGGGGTATATTCGGCTTGCGGATTTCTTACTGACGCGGTTTATTTTGTCGGTGGTGTTTGCGGGTTTCTTTTATATTGTGCGCAAATTAGTGTTGTTGGTGGTCAAACAGATTTTGGCACTCCAATTTTGGAAAACGCTGTTGCGTATGTCCCTAAAGCGTCGGCAAAAGATAGAGTTTTGGTTGAATTTCTTCCTGAGTGTCCTTTGTACCTTCATGGGGGGCTTTTTCCTGTTAGCCCTATGGGGGGTATCGGTGGATATTATGTTGCAAGAGATGAAAAAACTCTTAACCGGTTTTGATATCGGGGGCATGCACGTTTCTATTAGTTCACTCATCAAAGGGATTTTAGCGTTTTACTTTTCATTGGTGTGTGTGCGTTTATTACGGCGTTCATTGGTTAGTGGTACGCTCAGCCACTTAGATATGGATCAAAATGTACGCAATTCCTTTGTATCGGTCTTGGGCTTTTTTGGATTTGTGGGGGCCGTGTTGGTGGGTATTTCCGTGATGGGGGGCAGCTTACAGGGGCTTGCGATTGTGGCTGGGGCCCTTTCCTTCGGGGCTGGGATGGGGCTTCAAAATGTGGTGAACAACTTTGTATCTGGCTTGATTTTGCTTGTGGAACGACCGATTAAAATAGGGGATTGGGTCAAAGTGAACGGGGAAGAAGGGATTGTTAAGCAAATCAGTATGCGCTTTACCCAAATTGAAACGTTTACCAAAGCTAGTGTGATTATCCCGAATGCCACGATTTTATCATCCAATGTGACGAATATGACGTATCAAGCCAAAGGGGCCCGTGTAGATGCTGTGGTAGGGGTGGCTTATGATTCTGATGTGCAAAAGGTCAAAGATATCTTGTTGGCAATTGGCGCCGATGCACCGTATTTAGCTAAAAGCCCGAATCCGTTTGTTTCGTTTTTGGAATTGGCAGATAGTTCATTGGTTTTTCGGCTTAGCGTTTATATTACGGATGTGAATCAAAAACTTGGGGTAACAACTTTTATCAATACGGAAATTATTCAGCGCTTTACCAAAGCCGGTATTAGCATTCCGTTCCCACAACGAGAAGTGCGTATCCTGAACGATGAAGAACCGAAAAAGAAAAATAAAGGGGGCCTTTCTTGAAAAAAGGTTGTTATAAAACGCCCCCCCCTTTACAAAAGCCATTTTTTGCTTACACTTATAGGCAGATTTAGCACGATTTTTATTAGTGGATTATAAATGAATAAAGAAAATTTTTCTAGCCGTTGGGCTTTTATTTTAACGGCTGCCGGTTCGGCCATTGGCTTGGGGAATATTTGGCGATTTCCCTATTTATGCGGTCAGTATGGGGGCTTAAGTTTTATCCTGGTTTATTTATTGATTTTGCTGTTGATTTGTAATCCCTTGATGGTGGCGGAAATATCCATTGGACGGGCGGCTAAAAGCAACTGTGTGGATGCGTATCGCCTAATTGGAGAACGTGTTGGGATGAAACATTTGAAACTGTGGTCCTTTTTTGGGGGCTGGGTAGCCACGTTTGGGGCGTTTTTATGTTTGTCATTTTACTTTTTGGTGGCTAGTTGGGTTTTGTATTATTTCCTGGAAGCCATCAGCGGTAAATTGATGTTGATTACTCGGGATAATCTTGAAAATGAATTTCAGACACTCACGCAAAATTTTACGATTCAATACACAAACGGTTTGCTTTTTCTGTTGGTAACGGCGGTGATAGTGATTGGGGGAATTCGTAAAGGTATTGAAAAAACGGGTCTGTATTTAATGCCGATTTTATTTGTGATTTTTATCATGCTAAGTTTTCGTTCCTTAACCTTAGATGGGGCAGGCAAAGGAATTGATTTTTTATTGACCTTAGATAAAACCCATTTTGGTTTTACGGCCGATGGTTTTAGGTGGACACCCTTGTTTAAAATTTTTACAGCCGCCTTGGGGCAAGCTTTTATTTCATTATCGTTGGGATTTGGAATTTTGTTGGTTTACGGGTCTTATTTTTCCCCGCGTGAAAATTTATTTAAAGCCGTGCATCATATTGAATTTTTTGATACCTTAGCGGCTTTATTGAGTGCTGTGATTATCATACCGGCGATTTTTTCATCGGGTTTAAGTGTTAGTTCAGGTCCAGGGCTTACCTTTATCAGTTTGCCCGTGGTCTTTCAGCAATTAAATGGGGGGCATTTTTGGGCATTAGCATTTTACCTGTTGTTGGTGTTGGCAACCATTACATCAACTGTATCGTTGTTTGAAATGCCGACGAATTTGCTGATAGATAAATTAAAGATGTCACGGTTCGCGGCTGTGGTTATGGTTTTGCTTCTTTCTGGTCTAGGGTTTACCGCGGTAACGGCTTCGTTTTCCGGTATGTTGAATTTTAAGATTTTAGGACGTGATTTATTCACGTTTGCTGATTGGTTAGCTTCTACCTATACTGCAACCATTGTGTCTTTAACAATGGCTCTGTTTGTTGGGTACAAAGCTATGAAACCGATTATTCGCAATATTCGGCAGAGTGCCCCTATATCTAGCGGTTTTACACGTTATTTTTTGGTAACGTTGCGGTATATTGCCCCTTTTGGTTTGGGGGTGCTATTACTGATGAGTATTTTGGGCTAGGTATATGCCCTGTTTGTGGCTTCCGAACCGCTTTGTCGCGGTTCGATGGCTCGTTGTCTTTACCAATAAAAAAACCGGATATGAAATCCGGCTTTTTTATTGGTGGAGGTAAGCGGGATCGAACCGCTGACCTCTTGAATGCCATTCAAGCGCTCTCCCAGCTGAGCTATACCCCCAAAAGGTGCTTTTCATTATACACCCTTTTATCCCCTTTGCAAGCATTTTTTTTATTTTTGTTGCGGGTTTGAAAAGCCCCTATCAACAGGGTAGTTTCCCCTTGACAAAGGGCAAAAATCGGCCAAAATATCCTTAGATTTTTGAACAAAGGAGTATCCCTATGACGAAAACATTAGTTGCATATTTTAGTGCCACTGGGATGACCGCTAAGGTGGCTAAAAAATTGGCAAAAGTGGCGGGGGCCGATCTTTTTGAAATCATTCCCAAAATCCCCTATACGGCGGCGGATTTGGATTGGCGAGATAAACAAAGTCGTACGACCATTGAAATGCAAGATAAAACATGTCGCCCCGAAATCGCAAGACAAGTGGAAAATATCGCATCTTATGAGACGGTGTTTGTGGGCTTCCCTATTTGGTGGTATCGGGAACCGTCTATCATTGATACGTTTATTCAAAGCTATGATTTTCGGGGAAAAACAGTGATCCCATTTGCGACTTCTGGGGGCAGTGGTATAGGAACGGTTGCTAAAAACATACAAACGTTGGCCCCTGGGGCGGATGTTAAAACGGGGGAACGCCTTGATGATAATGTAACAGAAGAACATTTGCAAAAGTGGTTAGATAAGGGATTTTAACGAAAGGAACTAACAATGAAAGTATTATTGATTAATGGCAGTCCCCATAAAAATGGATGTACATTTACGGCCCTAAACGAAGTGGCGGGGGTCTTAAATAAAAACGATATCAGTACCGAAATTTATTATTTGGGAACCGAGGCTATGCAAGGGTGTATTGCTTGTGGAAAATGCCGGGAAACGGGCCTATGCATTTTTAATGATGCGGTTAATGAAATTGGGGAACGCTTAGGTGAATTTGATGGCCTTGTGTTAGGGTCGCCCGTTTATTATGCCGGGCCTGCGGGGCAATTATGCGCCTTTTGTGACAGATTGTTTTACAGCTATGGTCCCCAAATGGCGGGCAAGTTAGCGGCGGCGGTGGTTTCTTGTCGGCGGGGTGGGGCAACGGCCTCGTTTGACCGCTTGAACAAGTACTTCACGATTTGTAAAATGCAAGTCGTTGGGTCGCAATATTGGAACATGGTGCATGGGTTTACGGCCGAAGATGTCCTGAAAGATAAAGAGGGCTTACAAACCATGCGTACCTTGGGACAAAATATGGCGTGGTTATTAAAGTGCATAGATTTGGGTCGCCAAAATGGGATTGAACGCCCCGAATACGAATCCGCCGTGATGAGCAGCTTCCCAGATGGGAAATAATATAAAAAAAGCGTCAGATTTATTTCTGGCGCTTTTCCTTTTATAAAAACATTAATCTACATTCACAAGTTCGTATTGTCTAGACCCTAGGCCCATTTCGGCCCCGTATTCTAGCTGGTGCAAGCCCTCACGCGATTCAATACGTTCTTTGATGTCGTGGAGTTCTTCTGGGGGGGCTTGGTACACCAAATCAATAGAGGCCTGGTCAATAGCCAAAATGTCGGTGGATGCCAAAATCCCGATATCATGAATGGTGGGTTCGGCGGCGGCAACCCCAGCACAATCGCAATCCACAGACATCCGGCGCAAGACATTTATGAATGTAATATGGGGGGCAAAATGATCTACGGTGGCTTTGGCGGATTCCACCATGTTTTCCATAAAGGGGGCTTTGGAAATAGACCATTGCCCTTTGCCAGGGGCGGTATGAATCATTTTCTTGCCCACTTTTCCATCGGCACACCCAATCGCAATGTTTTTGATAGAGCCCCCAAAGCCCCCCATGGTATGCCCTTTGAAATGTGTTAGAACAATCATGGAATCATAGTTTAAAAGATGACTGCCCATAGACATTTCCTTGAAACGTTTTCCCCCTTTAATAGGCAACATCACACTGCCGTCTTCATCCAAAATATCAACCGTCGCGAATGCATCCCACCCGTTTGTATGAATGGTTTCACGATGACCTTTGGTGGTCTGTCGGGGACTGTCGTAATACACGTTTGTATCGGCTAAAACACTTCCAGGGACGGCGTCCACCAGGGCTTTGACCATGTCTTTTGGAAGCAAATTTGGCCCATGTGGTTCACCGGTATGGAACTTAATTACCACTTTGCCGGTAATGTTTTCATTGACTTTGTTATAGAGTTTTAATAAACCGGCGGGACTGATATCTCGGGTAAAATAAACTTTTGGAATCATTGGGACCTCCTTTTGAACAACAGGTTGAACGGGGCTTTTTTGTGGGTTGGAAACAGAGGCCCATAGACCGATACCCCCCAGGGCCACGAGTGATAAAAATAACAGTTTTTTCATCTTTTTTTCCCCTCTTTTTTTTTGACATTATGTTGGATGTTATTAAATCAAGAAGTTTGATAAAAGTCAAGCCCCCCTTTAAAAAGTTGACAGGGAAGATATTTTTGTATAGGGTAGAAAGAAAGGATTTTTAAAGATGAGTTATTGCAATTGGGATCATACGTCGCTTGAAAATCGGCACTATCATGATACCGAATGGGGGGTGCCGGTACATGACGATATCCGCCAGTTTGAATACTTGTCATTAGAGGTCATGCAATGTGGGCTCAGTTGGGACTTGATGATTCGCAAACGCCCCATTTTCAGACACTGTTTTGCCGGGTTTGACTATGACAAGATTGCAACTTTTACGGATAAAGATATAACCCGTATTTTGGCCTATCCTGGCATGATTAAAAGTCCCCGCAAAATTGCCGCCATTATTCATAATGCCCGGGCTTTTCAAACCATCCGATCCGAATGGGGCAGTTTTTGTGCCTATTTGTGGGGTTATACGGGGGGTAAAAGTATTCTTTATCACCATCACGCAGATGGATATATCCCCGTGACAAACGCTCTGGCAATTCAAATCGCGAACGACCTTAAAAAACGGGGATTTAAGTTTTTGGGACCAATCGTTATGTATTCCCATTTACAAGCGTGCGGCATTATTAACGATCATGATAAAAACTGTCCCCGATTTAAGTATTTAACGGCGCATTATCCCATGGTACATCGCCGGCGTTTTTTGGAACAAGGAGTGCAGTACTTTGGCACCTGATAAGGAGGAATTACACATGTGGTACATGATTATGTTGGGCGTCCTAGGCCTGTTTGGTTTGGCGGTGTTTTATGTGGGGATTCGGGTGCCGGCTTTTTTCGGGGAAATGGCAGAATCTTGGCCGGTTTTAAAGCAAGTCGCAATCAGTATCGGGGTCGTTTTGTTGGGGACAGCAGTATTGACCTTAACCTTAAATTTTATGAACGCGATTGTGTGTATGGTTTATTTTGCCGTGATTTTGTTGGGATGTGATCTTGTGTTTTGGGGCTTGCATAAACTGGGGTTTTCTTTACCCCCGGCCCCTTGGGTGGCGTTGGGATTAACGGTGGTTGTCTTGATGTGGGGGTGGTATTTGAATCATCAAGTCAAACCCACATCCTATATGCTAACGACCCAAAAACAAGTTTCCCCTTTAAAAATTGTGATGATAGCAGATGTGCATTTAGGCACGACATTTAACGCCCAGGGCTTTCAAAAACACCTTGAAAAAATACAGGGCGAAAAGCCGGATGCCGTGGTCATTGTCGGGGACTTTGTGGATGACAGAACCACGCGGGCTGAGATGTTGGCGGGGACCAAAGCACTTTCCACTTTACACACGCCCTATGGGGTTTACTTTGTGTTTGGGAACCATGATGCGGGCTATGAACCGCCGGAAAATCGGGGGTTTACGACGGCGGATTTGGTGGCAGAATTAGAAAAGAACAATGTCCACGTTTTACAGGACAAAGCCGTGCCTTTGGCCCCAGGTTATACCTTAATCGGACGGGCGGATTTTTCCCGAGGGGTTAATGGCAAACGCCGTCTGCCGATAGCGGATTTGGTGACCCCTTTGGATAGGGAAAATTACCAGATTGTGTTGGATCATCAACCGCGGGATTATACGGCTTTGGCCAAAGCTGGTGTGGATTTGGTTTTGTCCGGTCATACCCATGGGGGGCAGTTATTCCCGATGAACGGGGTGGGGAAGTGGTTGAAAATGAACGATATGATTTATGGGTATGAACGGCGTAAAGGGACAGATTTTATTGTTTCATCTGGTATTTCGTCGTGGGCGATTAAGTTTAAAACTGGCACAAAATCTGAATACGTGGTGATTGAAATCAAGCCCCGTTCCCTATAAGATCCCCTGATCTTATCCAAAAACATACACCGATTTGGAAAAAATGTCTCAGGCAAAAATGTTCCAAAATGTTCCAAAGTGTGTCAAAACGTTTCAAAAATTGTGGAGGAAGTAAGGGTTTTCCTCGCTTTTTATGCTAATTTCCCTGTTCCTTTATAACCAAACACATCAAACATGTCACCCCTTGCGAACTCCATCCGCCATCCCTTTTCCTCGCCCCTGAAAGGGGCGTCAAGGAATCTTCATTTTGCCTCAAAATAAAGTAATTCCCTATATCAACGAGGTTTTACATCCTCTTGAACAAACGGAAGGCCCCTTGACGTTTTCTGGCGAAAAGGAGGGGTGAACTTTGTTTTTTATCTCTGTCTTGCGCAGATACATTTTTATCTCATGGCATTATCATTATCACTATGGGGAAAAGAAAGCGGGATATACGTCATCGCTCACGGCCCGTCCCTTTATAAAAAAGGGCCGTGATAAGCGATTTTTTAGTAACATAACGGATAAACGCCCCCGCTTTCTTCTTCCCCTTTAATAATCCCTATTATCATTCTCATTATCATTTACATTTTCATTATCATTTTCATTATCATTATCATTTTCATTATCATTAGGTAAACCAAAAAAATTCTTGGTAAACCAAAAAACCCACTGGGTTTAATTTTCAATCACAGATTGCATCTATCCATTTTTCATTCTATCCGTCATACCTGCAAAGAGGACAAGGAATTTAAAATATTTTACAGATAATAAAAACTCTTGACAAAAGTTTTATTTTATGGTATCATTTAAAAACCCCCTTCCCGAAAAGGGCCAACACAATTGAAAGGAACACAAAA
>JBGUXS010000069.1:0-6836 GCA_045118155.1 Alphaproteobacteria bacterium
AAAACTCTTGACAAAAGTTTTATTTTATGGTATCATTTAAAAACCCCCTTCCCGAAAAGGGCCAACACAATTGAAAGGAACACAAAATGGAAAAAAAGAAATCGGATACCACATCAGAACAAACAACTGGGGTACATGCCGTTCGTATCGGTAAACAATCTTACCTGACAACAAGAGACGATGTCGCCGACAGATACGCCGAAGAGGAACAACCAACACAGGTCCCTCAAAAACAAGAACCTGTGTCAGCACCTTCTAGCTTAAAAACCATTCCGGCGGACTTAAAAATTTACGATAAAATTGGCAACGAAGAATTGGTGCAAAAGCTAATTTCTGGGGAATACGTTTTGTATACAAGACACGAGGTCGCACGTGATAATGTTGCAGAATACACCACCTATTATATTACCACCCCACAGGCCTTGGATAATAAACCCTATTTCTTGGGCAGTCCGGTCTTTAAAAATCCTGTGTATCATGAAGAACGATATGAAGGGGGTAAAGTTGTGGAAACGATTTACGGGCGGGATGCCGATCTAACCCTTTTAACCACGACAAAAGCCACTTATCATCCACACGGATATATCTTAGAAGAAGTGATCACGGATCATGCGGCACAAACAACCACAACAAAGACATACGAAGACGATTTAGTTCACGTTGTCAAGGAAACACCCAAGGCCGTCTATGCCCACACAGTTCAAGCGGGCAGTACGGAACCGGTTGTGGTAACAGAAACACCCGTTCAGAAAAAGAAAAAATTGCCAAAATTTTTTCAACGTTCCAAATAAAGGATGCTCATCTTTTAAGAATTTTTCTTAAAGGATGAAGTAGAAAGCGGGGTCCCCTTTAACCCCGCTTTCTTTATTTCCAAGTTGACAAACACCATTTTTATGGCACTATTAAAAAAAAGGAGGGTCTGATGACAAAGCTTTTGAACAACACTGTGGAAACACTTAAAGACGGGACCCGTATTACCACAACTTATAGGAACACTTTACAAGAAATTCAAGCGGTTCGCGCTGGGCAACACCCCAAAGAAATCTTACGCCCTGTGCGTCGCCTAACAGAACAAGGAAATTGCCAAACACGGGAATACTTTTTCTGGAAGGGAGATAAAATTGCCAGTACCGTTACCGAAAAATATGCCAAGGAAGGGGATTTTCTATGCTTAATCAGTCGTGAAGGACGAAGTGGATCAAATAATATCGTTGTCACCTTCCCAGGTAGGGATAACGCCCATTCCATGCCTGATACCACCGTTTTACCGGTCCCAAGCAAAATTGCCACTTGGGGAAATTCCAATAACGGACAAGATAACACTAACTCTTGACAAAAGTTTGATTTTACCGTAGTGTGTGTGCATATCCCCCACATTGAGGATTAACCCCTAACAAAAGGAAAAAGTATGGTAGAACATGTTAAATATACGGTTCATAAAGAAACCCGGGAACGGGGTGTTGCCGTTGGTGTTGATGAAACCTATTTAGGGACACCTGCCAGTGTGTCTGGTCAAGCTAGCGTCATGTACGATTACATTTTAGAAAGAAGAAAACGCTATGAAGGGGGCCATGAACACGTTTGGGAATATTCCTATAAAGAACGACCAAACGGGTCCTTAAAATTGATGGCACAAACATTTTCACAATATGATTATAAAGGGAAACTGCGTCATCAAGTCGTGGAAAACTTGGAAACAAAAACAAAAGTAACCACAGATTACGAAAACGATAAACCGGTCAGAGAAATCACTGAAACCCCAACAAATCGTTTTATCAAAGACCCATATAGCCCCCCTCGCATCATTGATAAACAAGCTGTGGCAACGACCATGCAACAGCAAAGGTCATAGTACGGTAATTCAAAAGCCCCCTTCTTTTTAAGGGGGCTTTTAAAATTCGGATCTCATCACTTATCCCCGTCCAAACACCGCATCTTTAACCCGTTCTAACACAGGTCTTGCAAGTTTTCTTGCTTTTTCAGCCCCTTGGCGCAACAGGTCTTCCACATCTGAAAAATGATTTTGATACTCTAAATACTTTTCACGGTTTGGTAAAACTTCTTCCAATTCCGCCAGCAACATTTTCTTAATCGTCCCATAGCCCATCCCGCCTTTTTCAAGACCTTCCTTTACTTCTTGCACAGTGGCCGGGCGCCCTACCCCTTGCAAGATTTGGAACAACAAAATCTCGTCCGGATTTTTGGGGGCATCAATAGCTTGGGAATCTGTTTTAATCCCCATGACGGCTTTTTTTACCTCGTCCGGCGTTCCAAACAACGGGATAACGTTATCATAACTTTTACTCATCTTCCGTCCATCCAGGCCTGGCAATACCGCCGCATTGGGCTTTAAGTAATAGTTGGGGACTTTCAAGACTTCCTTTTGGAAATGATAGTTGATAAAACCCGCAATATCCTGCGCCATTTCCACATGTTGCACTTGGTCTTTTCCCACCGGCACCACATCCGTACCATAGCCCAAAATATCCGCCGCCATTAAGACCGGATAGGTATAAAGCCCCATATTAATCCCAGCATCGGCCGGTTCCCCCTTGGCCACGTTCTTATCTACTTGGGCTTTATAGGCATGGGCTTTATTCATAAAGCCCTTGGGGGTATAGGCCATTAAAATCGTGGTGAGTTCCGTAATTTCCGGCACATCCGATTGACGGTAAAAAATCGCCCGTTCGGCATCAAGGCCACTTGCCAAATACGCACAGGCCAAATTCTTAATCGCTTCTTTCAGGGCCACGGGATCTTTCATCGCGTTAATCGCATGATAATCTGCGATAAACATCACCAACGTCCCCCCGTCATCTAGGGCTTTGCCCCCTAATTCCAACGTTGGCACCATCGCCCCAACATAATTCCCAAGGTGCAACCGCCCTGTCGGTTTAATCCCCGTCAGTACAATTTTATTTTTGAAATCAGACATAAACTCTCCTTTATAAAATCACAGACGGTGCCGACCGACCCGTACGTTTTTTAACCTCAGATATTTCTTCGGCAATATCGGCTAAATCCTTCACAACAATCTGTAAATCTTGCCGATACAAGGCCGGGTCATTCACTTGCCGCAGCAGATAAATCCGATAGGTTGCCCCGGCACTGGTCGTCCCGGACAACCGCATAATAATCTTGGACTTATTCGTGAACGTAATCAAGGCACACGGCACAGAGGATACTTCCTTAGTAATCGGATCTGTATAGATGTAAGGGCCGGCACTTTCCACTTCATACTCGCCAAACTTTTTCCCCTTTAAAGTCGGCAATTTTTTCACGACATCATCCACAATCTGGGCCGCCAATTTACCATCCAACCCATCATAGTTATGTAAGGAATAAAATACCCGGCCATACTTGTTCCACATGTCGGTCACCAGTTCTTCCGATGTTTTTCCCGTGTACGCCAAAATGTTCAACCACAACAAAATAGCCCAAATACCATCTTTTTCCCCCATGTGTAAGGAACTTGCCCCAAAACTTTCTTCCCCACACAACGTAATCTTTTTATTTTCTAGCAAGGATTCAAAGAACTTCCATCCCGTTGGGGTTTCGTAAATATCATAACCTTTGGGCCGCGCCACTAAATCCACCGCCCAAGCGGTCGGCATAGACCGGGCAAACCCATAAACTTTATCTTTATAAAACGGAATTTCCGCAATATGGTCAGCCATAATCGCAAACGCATCCGACGGCGTGATATAAAAATGCCGCGCCACCAATAAATACCGATCCGAATCCCCATCCGATGCACAACACAAATCTGGGGCATCATCAGAATACGCTAAATCACATAAATCCTTGGCGTAAACGGGATTCGGTTCGGGATGTAAGCCCCCAAAATCTGGAAGGGGTGTTCCCCGTACGACGGTTCCGACAGGTGCCCCTAACAACTTTTCAAAAATATAGTGAGCATACGGCCCCGATGACGCATTCAAGGCATCATAGCGCATGGTAAACCCTTTTTCAAACAACCCCTTAATGGCGGGAAAATCAAAAATTTGTTGCATATAAGTTGCATAATCATATACCGAATCAATAACTTGAATTTCCGTCGCCCCCGCATAGGTAATCCCTGTTTTGCTTAGATCCACATCTGGTATATCACACGTCCAAAAACGATCTATGGTCTTAGCTTTTTCACAAATGACGTTTGTCAGACTTTCTTGAGCCCCCGATCCCGTATGGGTATCAAACTTAATCCCCATATCCCCATCTGGTCCCCCTGGGTTATGACTTGCCGATAAAATCAACGCCCCAAATGCTTTGTGTTTACGAACAAGGTGCGACACCGCCGGCGTAGAAAGCAACCCGTTTTGCCCAACAATTAAGCGCCCAAATTGATTCGCCACCGCCAATTTAATAATCGCTTGGATAGCCCTGTCATTAAAATAACGCCCATCCCCCCCAAGGATTAATGTTTTCCCTTCAAACCCCGAACACGCATCAAAAATGGATTGCACAAAATTTTCCACATAGTGCTTTTGTTTAAAAACACTTGTTTTACGGCGCAAACCACCTGTCCCCGTTTGTTGATCTTGAAATGGGGTGGTTTTAACTGAAAAAATATCCATGGGCTCCTCCTAAAAAAAATAATTTTTTCTTTAGGCGGTTATAGCATCTTTTTTCATTTGTTGCAAGGGATTCTGTAAAATTTTGCTCATTAAAGACCGAATTTCTTGCCGGGCCAAAACCGAAGATACAGAAAGGGGCATATTCAACCCATTTTCTTTAAAATCCATCATAGTCAAGCCCTTAATAAACATTTCCCGATAAATCACCCGTTCAGAAATCCCTTCGGCCAAAGTAAAATGAATCCGGCGCGACAACGCCTCTAACAAATCCTTGATGACTTTAGAGTTTTTGCTCTTCGTATAAAGCAAGCGATTTCTGGCCACTACCCAATGAAGCGGGGCTTTTTTATTCAGCATCCGTTGTTGCCGGGCCGTCCAAACGGTTTGTGAAAACTGACTAGACCCTTTAATCTTCATCGTATCTTGGTCTAAAGTAGCCAGCACATCCAAATCCACCAATGAATCGTTTAAAGGGGTTACCAAAATATCCGCCAAAGCCATGGCCTGCACCGCCGTTTCTGAGGCCGTCCCCGGGGTATCAATAATGACATAATCGGCCTCGGGATGTTTTTCAATTTCCCCAGAAAGCGTGTAGATACGATTAATGCTGTCCGTCCAACAACAATGTTCCGGACACGGCAAAGGAATGCCGTTCTTTTCCGCAAATTCTTTTCTGTGCGCAATATAGCGTGTTAAAGTTCCCTGATTCGCATCTAAATCAAATGTTAAGACTTTCTTCTTGGCCCGTAATAACGCAACCACCGCATGCATGGCCAACGTTGATTTTCCCGTGCCCCCTTTTTCATTTGCAAAGACAATTACCTGTGCCGTCATCGCCTGTTCATCCTTTCGCAAAAAACAACAAAACATTGGAAATGATAGACCTTTTTATCTGTTTTGTCAATCCTTTTTTTGATGCTTTTTACTTAAAATCCATTTTAAAATAGATTTTCTACCTTTGATAAGGTCTTTTACTTCTTTTCAAGACAGTTAAGGGGAACGTTTTGAAGGGCTTTTGCAAAAGATCAAAAAAATTTCCATAAAAAAACTTGAAATAGGAATAAATTTTTGCTATACTGCTTTTTATCGGGGCGTAGCTCAGCCTGGTAGAGTACTTGCTTTGGGAGCAAGGTGTCGTTGGTTCAAATCCAGTCGCCCCGACCATAAAACCAAAACCCACCATGAAGGTGGGTTTTTGTTTTATTATCACAGAGTGATAGGGTTTGAACCAACGAGAAAGTTGGTTCACCCGCAGAAAATAGGCAGATATGAGATGCCGGTTGCGTCAGCAAATTTTCAAGGGCAGCGTAGCAAAATCCAGTCGCCCCGACCATAAAACAAAAGCCTACCTTTCAAGGTGGGTTTTTGTTTTATAGATTGCGTGCAATCCGATACGAACAGGCGAAAAAGACATATCCACCCACAGAAAATACAGCCAATAGTTTATGATGACTTATACTTGAAATATTTTTTATGCTTGCTTTTCAGGGGCTCTTTATATATGATTCAGAATGTGGAGGTCAAAATGGCACAAATTCAAAAAAAGATACTGTCAGAATACTTTAAAAAAGTAATTTCTGGCGAAAAGAAAACAGAATTAAGACTGGCTGATTTTGAAATCAACCCCGGGGATACACTTGTTTTAGTTGAAATAGATGATGTTACAAAGCAAGAAACTGGGCGTAAAGTGAATGTAAATGTTTCCTACGTTATGAAAACAAAGGATTGTACTTATTGGTCACAAGAAGATATTGACAAGTACGGTTTTCAGGTAATCCAGTTTGATAAGGTGGAATAAAAATGGAGCACTTCATGCAGGAATTGGATATTAAAAAGTTGGATGGCAAGAGCTTGGACGTGGCTGAGACGGATAAAGAACGTTTGAAAGCCGTGTTTCCGCAATGTTTTGTTGAGGGCAAACTTGATATTGATAAGCTGTTGTCGCTATGTGGCGAATATATCGACAATGACTTTGAAAAGTATAAGTTTGAATGGAAAGGCAAATCCGAATGCCTGCGCATTGCCGGAAAACGTTCCACCGGCACACTCCGCCCGTGTCCGGAAGAAAGCGTAGACTTTGAAAATACCAATAACCTTTACATTGAGGGCGACAATTTAGAAGTCTTAAAACTGTTACAAACGGCTTATTATCGCAAAGTTAAGATGATTTACATTGATCCGCCGTATAATACCGGCAATGACTTTGTTTATGAAGATGACTTCAAAGATCCGCTTGCCAAGTATAAAGAAATTACCAGC
>JBGUXS010000070.1:0-36942 GCA_045118155.1 Alphaproteobacteria bacterium
AAACCCTGTGACTTTGGGGCTTTGTTCCGAAGGGGAACTCAATCGTTTGATTGCAGATTTTGAAAAGAAAGAAGGCTAAATATGACGGATGCACAAAATACCCCCGGTTCAGAAGGGGGGCGGCTTGGGGCTTTAATTGAACGGATAGAACGGCTTGAGGAAGAACGTAAAGAATTAGGGGCCGATATTCGGGAAGTTTTTGCTGAAGCAAAATCCGCGGGTTTTGATACCAAGGTTATGCGCCAGATTTTACGGCTAAGAAAAATGACACCAGCTGATCGGGCGGAAGCTGAATTTTTACGTGATTCTTATAAAAAATTGCTTGGAATTGATTAAAAAATCATTTCGTTTTGATTTTTTTGCTTGCAATCTTTTTTGAAAAAGGGTAAACTTATCCCCAAGGACAAAAAGAGGTTTTGTTCTTCTTTACCTGATGTAAAGGTTATTTTCAACAAGGGGAAAAATGAAATTGAATCAAAAAAATCGCTTTAGTGGGCGTGCCACGAACGGAAATCGTGGGCCGAAAGGTCAAGTTATTTTCAGAAACACAGCATTGGAAAGTACAGGACCAGCCGGGAAGATCCGGGGGACGGCTTTGCAATTGGTGGATAAATATCAAGCAGGGGCTAAAGATGCGTTGCTTCAAAATGATCGGGTGTTGGCAGAAACATTTTTACAGTATGCCGATCATTACATGCGTCTTCATAATTTAGCCGTTGCCAATGAACAGGCCTTGCGTCCGACATCTAAAGCCCTAGATTTAGAAGAAGAAACGTTGGAAGAAATGCCAGAAAAAGAAGGAGAACAAGAAATAAAAACCCAAACCGAACAATTAACGGATTCCATAGAACAGGTGGCAAATTTAGAAAGTATTTTGCCAGCAGTGGAATTGCCTGTGGCCCGTCCTAAAAAACGTTTTATGCATCGTAAAAAAATAGAAAAAGAAGAAGTAAAACCGATTATCGTAGATGAAGAAGAATAAGGGGGAAACGCATGCAACTGAAAGATTTAAAGAAGAAAAACGCTGAAGAATTGCTAAGCTATGCAGAAGAACTTCATGTAGAAGATGCCGCTTCCCTAAGAACACAAGACCTAATGTATGCCGTGTTAAAACGTCTGGCAGAAACCGAAAATACCCTGTACGGGGAAGGGGTGTTGGAAGTCATGCAAGATGGGTTTGGTTTTTTGCGTTCGCCAGAGGCTAATTATCTAGCCGGTCCTGATGATATTTATGTGGAACCGCAACAAATTAAACGGTTGGGCTTAAGAACGGGGGATACCGTAGAAGGGGAAATTAGGGCCCCCCAAAATGGGGAACGTTATTTCTCACTGACTAAAATTAATCGGGTGAATTTTTCGGATGTGGATTTCTTACGCTATCGGGTGAACTTTGATGATTTAACCCCATTGTATCCGAATGAACGGATTGTGATGGAACAAAAAGATGCCCCACAAGATGGGAAAAATAAAGATTATACGGCCCGAATTATTGACTTGATTTGCCCACAAGGAAAGGGGCAGCGCAGCTTAATCGTGGCCCCTCCTAGAACCGGGAAAACGGTGATGCTTCAAAATATCGCGCATTCAATTGCCGCTAATTACCCAGACGTGCATTTGATTGTTTTATTGATTGATGAACGGCCGGAAGAAGTGACGGATATGATTCGGTCGGTCAAAGGGGAAGTGATTAGTTCAACTTTTGATGAACCGGCATCTCGCCATGTCCAGGTGGCCGAAATGGTTATTGAAAAGGCAAAACGGCTTGTAGAACATAAAAAAGATGTGATTATTTTGCTAGATTCTATTACCAGATTGGCCCGGGCATATAATACGGTTATCCCAAGTTCCGGAAAGGTGTTAACCGGGGGGGTGGATGCGAATGCCCTGCAAAAACCAAAACGCTTTTTTGGGGCGGCTAGAAATATTGAAGAAGGGGGGTCGCTGACGATTTTTGGAACGGCCTTGATTGATACAGGATCCCGTATGGATGAAGTGATTTTTGAAGAATTCAAAGGAACAGGTAATTCGGAAATTATTTTGGATCGTAAAGTATCAGACAAGCGGATTTTCCCCGCGATTGATGTGACGAAATCCGGAACCCGCAAGGAAGAAGAACTGATTGAACGTGATAAGCTGTCAAAAATGTGGGTGTTGCGACGGGTTTTGATGCCAATGGGGGTGACCGATTCCATGGAATTTTTGATTGATAAATTGCGTCAAACCAAAACAAATGATGACTTTTTTGTCAGTATGAATCAATGATCTACTATGATGCGCATTTACACCTTGTGCCAGATGACATCCTAGAAAATGCCAAAGCTAGGGGCTTGAAGGCGTTTTTTATGAACGCTAGGACCCCAGGGGAATGGGATAGTGTTTTATCATGTGCCTCTAAGTTCGGCGGATATGCTTGTTTAGGGGTACATCCCTGGTTTGTGGAACACCTTGAAGAAGGTTGGAAAGAACGCCTTGAACAAATTTTAAAACAAAATGAAAATGTGATGATTGGGGAAGTGGGTTTGGATAGGTTGCATCCTGCATTTGATAAGCAACAAAAGGTTTTTGAAAAGTGCCTAGAATTAGCTTTAACTTATCATCGGGCCATCCATATTCATTGTGTGCGGGCGTGGGATGTGATGGAACATATGCTTAAAGGGTATTTAGGGGTTTGCTTATTTCATGGATTTAAGGGAAATGAACAAATTGTAAAGGCTTTACCCAAAAGCGCTTATTTTTCCGGAAATACCCTTTTAAAAGGGGTGCCAGAAAGCCGTGTTCTGATTGAATCAGATGCCCCAGACGGATTGAAAAATCCAGCAGAAATTGCTGCTTTAGCGTTTTTTCAAAAAAATGAAACGATTTTGATACAAAATATGCAAATGTTTTTGAAACAAGCTTTGCCACGAAAATCCCTTGACAAATTGGGTGAAATTACGGATAATGTCCCGCATTGATGAAAGGAAGAAATCATGAATGATACAGCTGTCCAAGAAGGGGTTTACCCTGTTTTAGTATTACGGGATGTTTTGGTTTTTCCCTATGTAGTGACTTCAGTCTTTGTGGGGCGAGAAAAATCTATTCATGCCTTGGAAGCTGCTATGGCCCAACAAAAGCAGATTATGTTAGTGGCCCAGAAAGATTCTCTTTTGGAAAATCCCTATCAAGGGGATTTATACACCGTAGGAATTGTGGCTAAAATTTTGCAGTTAGTTAAATTGCCAGATGGGACAGTCAAGGCTCTTGTGGAAGGGGTTACGCGTGCAAAAGTTGTAGAATGGACGCAAAATCAAGATTTTTTTGAAGCCCATATTACGGTCTTGCCAGAAGTGATGGATGATGAAGGAAAAATTGAAACCTTAACGCGATCTGTTATGCATCAGTTTGAATCTTATGTCCAGTATAATAAGAAAGTTGGGGTAGAGGTTGTTCTTCCTATTTTGCAAATAAAAAACCCCTTAAAATTATCTGGGGCAATTATGGCTCACTTAGGAATTGGTGTTGACCAAAAGCAAAAAATCCTGGAAATGGATAAATTAGAAGATAGGTTAGAGGCCCTGTTCGCTGAGCTTGAAAAGGAATTAGAGGTTCTACAAGTAGAACGCAAAATCCGCAAGCGTGTGAAACGTCAAATGGAAAAAACTCAGCGTGAATACTACTTAAATGAGCAAATGAAGGCCATTCAAAAAGAATTAGGGGATGGAGATGAAGGGGCAGAACTTTTAGAACTTGAAAAGAAAATCAAGATGGCGGGTATGCCTAAGGAAACCAAAGAAAAAGCCCTTGGGGAGCTTAAAAAACTTAAAATGATGGGGCATATGTCTTCGGAAGCGGGCATTATTCGGGGGTATATTGATTGGTTAGTATCGGTCCCATGGAAGACCAAAAGTCCTTTGAAGACAGATTTAGAAGAAGCACGCCGGATCTTGGATGAAGATCATTACGGTCTTGAAAAAGTTAAAGAACGGATTATTGAATTTTTGGCGGTTCAAAACAGAACAGGGTCCTTAAAAGGGTCTATTTTATGTTTTGTGGGCCCCCCGGGGGTTGGAAAAACATCTTTGGGGAAATCTATTGCTAAAGCCACGGGACGTGCTTTTGTACGGGCGGCTTTGGGGGGTATGCGAGATGAAGCCGAAATTCGGGGGCATCGGCGAACTTATATTGGGGCTATGCCGGGTAAAATTATTCAAGGAATGAAAAAAGTAAAAACGATTAACCCGTTGTTTCTATTAGATGAAATTGATAAGGTTGGGGCCGATTATCGCGGGGATCCATCGTCGGCTTTGTTGGAAGTTTTAGATCCAGAACAAAATGTCGCTTTTAATGATCACTATTTAGAGGTGGATTATGATCTATCTCATGTGATGTTTATTACAACGGCCAATTCTTATCAAATGCCACGCCCTCTTTTGGATAGAATGGAAGTCATTTACCTGTCTGGATATACGGAAGATGAAAAAGTACAAATTGCCATGCGCCACTTGATTCCTAAACAATTAGAACAAGCTGGCTTAAAAGAGGAAGAAATGGCTATTTCTGGGGAAGCGTTAACTAATATTATCCGTTATTATACACGGGAATCGGGGGTACGTAATTTAGAACGTGAAATTGCTAATATCGCCCGAAAAGTGGTGAAGGAAATTCAGACCGATGGGGTTAAATCGGTTGTGATTACCCCAGATAATCTTAAAAAATATATGGGGGTGCCAAAGTTTGATTTTGGGGTTGCCGAAAAAGAAGATCAAGTGGGGACAACAACGGGGTTAAGCTATTCCGAAACCGGGGGAGATATTTTGGCAATTGAAGCCGTGGTCATGCCTGGAAAAGGGAATATTATTTTAACCGGTCGCCTTGGGGATGTGATGAAAGAATCAGCGGAGGCCGCACGTTCTTTTATTCGGGCGAATCATAAAAAATTTGGCATTGATTCAAAATTGTTTGAAAAAAGCGATATCCATATCCATGTGCCGGAAGGGGCAACCCCAAAAGATGGTCCATCAGCGGGGCTTGCCATGATGTGTTCATTGGTATCGGCCTTAACGGGTATTCCCGTTAAAAAGACGGTGGCTATGACGGGGGAAATTACGTTGCGTGGTCGGGCATTGCCGATTGGGGGATTGAAGGAAAAATTGTTAGCTGCCTTGCGTGGGGGCATTCAAACGGTCCTTATCCCCGCGGAAAATGAGAAGGATTTAGAAGAAATCCCAGATAACGTCAAACAAGGGCTTCATTTGATTCCCGTGACATCGGCTGAACAGGTTTTGGAATTAGCTTTAACAAAACCCTTAAAAACAAATTCCAATAAAGGGTAAAGTTAATCATCCGCAGATGGGGTTGAATTTAGAATTTCTGGAATGAGGGTCACAACTTTTTCCACACCAGCGGTATCTTTGATGACCGCTAGAACTTTTTCGTATTCTTGACGGGATGTACTTTGCCCCATAATATACAGTACTTTGTTTTCCATGGTTAGTTTGTAATTAGAGGATTTAATTCCTTTTGTTAACATCAATTGTGTGCGAATAAAACCAGAAACGGCGGCATCTTCTTGAACATCCGCCAAGGCAAGTGGGGTATCTTGACGAATATAATTATAAACCTTTTTAACCCCTGGGGTTTGCCATGTTAAAGTGACGAGGTGCATAATAAGATCTGTTGAAGGAATTGCCCCGGTTAGTAAAACAACCCCATTAAAGACAGTTACTTCAACATCTGCCCCTAATTTGATATCTTCCTTGATGAAGGCACTGCGTAAAGCCAAATTTATTTGTGTATCTTCGGCATCTTGTTTTAGGGGGCGATCATCCCAGAGTATAGTTCCAATGCGTCTAATACCCGTAGCTAATGTCCCCAAATAGGTACATCCACTTAAACAGAATATGATTAAAAGGAAACAAATTTTCTTCATTAAATCACCCAAAACGCATTTTTGATATGAACGGGTAAGTGGCTTGGGATAAACCATAAGATATCATAACGACGATCATAAGATTGATAAAGGGGGTAATGTTTGAAAAAAACTTCGGCCCCACAAATAATACGTTGTTGTTGCGCTAGGTTAACGGCTTCAGCCGCTAACGCTAGGGACGGACGTTTTTTGACTTCTACGAAGATAATTGTTTTTCCCTTTTTCATAATTAAATCAATTTCCCCAGCCCCTGATACGTGTGGATTAAAATTGATTTTTAAAGGGCTATACCCTTTCAGCATTAACCATAAGCAGGCCACTTTTTCCCAAAAATGTCCCTGTCTATAATTTACTTTTCCGCGTTCATGTCTAATGCCCATGTATAAACCTCTTTTTTAGAATAACCGGTTAAAATACTGATTTTTTCACTAGCAGATCGGACAGATAGTTTTTTTAGTTCTTTCTTTAAAAGTTGTTTAACTTGTTCTGGGGTGGGACGTTCGGTTTGTTTTCCCCGATCAATGACAAGAACAACTTCTCCTTTGATGGGATTTTCCTGATAATAGGTTAAAAGGTCTTTAGGAGTGCCAGAACGTATTTCTTCAAATTTTTTTGTTAATTCTCTGGCTATAGATAAAGTTCTTGCCCCTAAAATTTCTTCAATATCTTCCAGGGTTTTTAATAAACGCTTGGGACTTTCATAAAAAATAAGGGTGGCTTCTAAGTTCCCAACATCGGCCAAAGCTTTTTGGCGTTCTGTTTTTTTAACGGGAAGGAATCCCCCAAAAAAGAATTTATCCGTGGGGAGCCCTGACAGTTGTAGGGCTGTCAGCAAGGCATTAGCCCCAGGGAGCGAGGTTACCGGTAAGCCTAAACAATTTACTTCATGAACTAACTTATAACCGGGATCTGAAATTAAGGGCATCCCAGCATCGGAAACAAGGGCGATGTTTTTCCCCTGTTGTAAAAGGGTTATCAATTTCGGGCGTACTTCATCCGCATTGTGGTCTTGATAAGTGATGCACTTTTTAGGGGGCAAATTTAATAGGGTGAGTAATTTTTGAGTGACCCGAGTATCTTCACAAGCAATCAAATCACATGCTTCTAGAATGCGCAGGGCCCGTAAAGTAATATCTTCTAAATTGCCAATAGGGGTTGCAACTAGATATAACATATTAAAAATCCTTTATTTTTGGTTGCGCTCAATTTTTTTTGAGTATAACATAGAAAAAAGTTTTGAAAAGGAGAAAAAAATGCGTAAATCCGTTTATGCCCTTTTGGCTTTCTTGTTAATTGCTGGATGTCATATGGCCCCCCAAAAAACAGGTCCGGGAACGTTAACCCCAGGGTTGGGGGGATTACAGGGGGATGATGCGCCGGCGCAAGTTGCCATGTTATTGCCGTTATCTGGGAAAACAGAAAAATTAGGGCAAGCTTTTAGAAATGCAGGAACCCTAGCGCAATTTGAAATGGCGGGGAATAATTTTGAACTTTCCTTTTATGATACCAAAGGGACTCCCGATGGAGCCGTAGAGGCTTATTATGATGCTTTAAAAAAATCCCCAGATGCTATTTTGGGACCGATTATGTCCCAAGAAGTGAAGGCAATTCAAGCCGAAAACCCAAAAATTCCCGTGTTGAGTTTTACATCGGATGAAACGGTTGTTGGAAAAAATGTCTATACAACGGCCTTATTAATTTCTGAACAAGTGAAGAAAATCGTAGATTTTGCCTGTCAAGCAGGACGTCGTAAATTGGCTTTGTTAGGACCTGATGATACGATGGGAACGTTAACGGTTGAAGCGGCGGAACGTGCCGCTTTGATGTGTCCTGGAATGGTGATCACTCAGCAAGTTTTTTATCCTGCGGACACTGTAAATTTTTCCCCATTTGTCTTGAAAATGATCCCAGCACCGGTTGATCCTAAGAAAAAGAATTTGACCGAGGCCGAACGGATTCGGTTAGAAACCCCTATTCAAGATCAACTTGATTTTGATGCCCTGTTAATTTTTGAACGGGGAACAAAATTACAACAATTGGCTTCTTTGCTATCTTATTATGATGTAACCCCAGAAGTTATCCCAATTTTAGGACTTGCTTCTTTTGGGGATGTATCAGATAAAGCCCTAAATGGGGCCTATTTTGTGGGATTACCTTCCCAAGATTACACGAATTTTGAAGAAAAGTATCGGGGGACATTTGGTGTAGCGCCCCTTAGATTATCTTCCTTAGCTTATGATGCGGTTTCTTTGGTGGCGGTTTTAACCCAACAACATAATCTCACGCGCCGGGCTTTAACAGACGAAACAGGATATCGGGGAACGGATGGCTTGTTTAGATTAAATGAAGATGGAACAAATACTCGGGCATTAGAGGTTTTCCAAATCGTTAGCCCCGGACATTTTAGAACGGTGCAAGCTAGTTCCACAACGTTTGCAGAACCCCCAAGACCAGCTGTGATGTTTGACAGAGAAGAACCACAAATTCCTGCCGAAGAGGTATCTGAAATGGATTTGGATGCTATTGATCGTTTGGAATCTATTTATCTTCGGGACATACCGCAAGAACCACTTGATTAAGAACAAGATGCCCCGCATCTGTGATGTAAAAGCGTTTGTTTTTAATTTGTCCCCATTTGTAGTCAAGGGCTTGTTTAACCCCATTTGGATCAAGCAAGGATAAAGGTAAGCCCTTGTGAAAAAGGCGAGATCCCATTAGGATTTTTTCAAGTTTCTTTTGATAAGGGGTTAATGTTTCAATCAGGCGTTCACCCTTTAGCCATTTTGCAATGTTTTTAGGGTTTTGAATGGCTTTACCCCGCCATCTACTTTGGGCGGCAGGACCTATGCCAAAATAAGGTCGGTAGTCCCAATACGTTAAATTATGCTGACATTCTTTTCCTGGGATCGCATAATTAGAAATTTCATAAGCGGGGCGTCCTGCCTCTGCCATCAAGGTATTGGTTAGCTGATAAAGGCGTTTGGCGGTGTTTTCTTTGGGCAATTTAAGGTGCTTTTGATAAAAAGGGGTCCCTTCTTCTAAGGTGAGTTGATACAGGGAATAATGGGGTAATCCCCACGTTAAAGCCCGTTTAAGTTCTTCTTCCCAAGCTTTTAAAGTTTGATGAGGTCTGGCATAAATTAAATCCATATTGATATTGGAAAAAATACCAGAAGCTTGTTTTAAACAAGTTAAAGCCTCTTGGACAGTATGGGTACGCCCCAAAAAGGTTAAATCCGTATCGTTTAAGGCCTGAACCCCCAGAGATAAGCGATTGACCCCTATGCTTTTTAAAAAATGCATTTTATTTAAGTTTAAAGCGTTGGGATTAGCCTCTATGGTTATTTCAATATCGGGGGTAAATTTAAAATGTGTATGAAGAAGATCAAATAAATCCCCTAATAATTTTTCGGACATTAAAGACGGGGTTCCCCCCCCAATAAAAATGCTGGTAAAGGGGCTAGATACATGAACCCGTTGGATATCCCGTTGATATCCGTTTAAAATAATTTTTTCATCTGGACATCCCCCGGGTAAACTAAAAAAATCACAATAGGGGCATTTTGTACGGCAATATGGCCAATGAATATAGAGCCCTTGAAGGTTAAGACTTGACATTTATCTTTTTTAATTTTAAGCTGGTAACATTGAGTGAATTATAAATGAAAGGATGAACTTATGCAAACGTTAATTACAAGCCATCATATTGACTTGGGGGATAGTCTTCGGGCATATGCCGAAAAATCTATCACAGAACATGTGTCAAAGTATTTCGCCGATGCTGTGCGGGCGGATGTGCGTGTTTCAAAAGAAAATAATACAATTAAGACCGAAGTGATTGTACAACCGGTGGCAGGAATGACGGTACGGGGAACGGCTGTGACGGGGGATGCATACAGTTCCTTTGATGCGGCGGTTGCTAAGTTATCTAAGCAACTGAATCGTTATAAAAATAAATTGGTCAATCACAAAGTGGCGGCGGCTGAACAAGTGCCGATGTCTATTATTGAATCGGACGAAGATAAAGAGGTCGCTGATGCCCCAATTATTATTGCCGATATGACAACGGAATTACCCACATGTACGGTTAGTCAAGCCGTGATGCAGATGGATTTGGCGGGGGTTAACGCTTTGTTGTTTAAAAATGCCTCTACCGGAACCTATAATATGGTTTATCGGCGGTTGGATGGGAACATTGGCTGGGTTAATCCACAAAAGTAAGGATGATTTTATGAAAATTGCCGATATTTTACAGGAAGAAAATGTATTGTTGGATACAACTTCCGAAACAAAGAAACAATTATTAACGAAATTGGCGACCTTGGCCCATAAAAAAACGGGGCTTGATCAAGATGTTGTGTTTGATGCTTTGGTTGAACGTGAACGTTTGGGAACGACGGGTATCGGGCGTGGGGTGGCGTTACCTCATATTCGTTTAGGGGGATTAAAAAAAATCTTTTGTGCCTTTTTAAAGACACACCCCTTAGATTTTGAAGCCGTGGATTCTAAACAAGTTGATTTGGTTTTCTTTTTGGTTGTGCCAGAAGAAGCTGGTTCTGATCACCTAAAAGCTCTATCGCATTTATCTAAGTTGTTGCGGGATGATGAAGTGACCAAAGCTCTGCGGGGAACGGATAATACAGATAGTCTTTACAAAATTATTGTAGCGCATGATACCGATGACTGATCTTGTATTAAAAATTAAGTACCTAGAAAATTACGATCCATTGTGGCCGAAAATGGCTTGGGCGCATTCGGGTGATTCGGGATTGGACCTCAGGGCATGTATCCCTGAACCGGTTGTTTTGCACCCGGGGGAGCGGATGTTAATTCCTAATGGCGTACAGATGGAATTATGCGGCAGTCAAGATGTAGAAATTCAAATTCGGGCGCGATCTGGGTTGGCCGTAAAGTATGGTATTGCCTGTGCCAATGGGGTAGGGACCGTGGATTGCAATTACCGGGGGGAACTTAAGACCATTTTAATTAATTTGGGACAGGATGATTTTACAATTGCCCCAGGGGATCGGATAGCCCAAGCCGTTGTTTGCCCAATTTATCATCCGGTTTTAGAATGTGTGGACGATTTATCCGAAACATCGCGGGCGGCAGGTGGTTTTGGATCCACGGGGCGAGGGTAATTTTTCCCTGTTTTGATATCAGAAAAAGGTTCGCAAAACGCGAACCTTTTTAAATATGGGGCGAAAGATGAGACTCGAACTCACGACATCTGGTACCACAAACCAGCGCTCTAACCAACTGAGCTACATTCGCCATGTACAGGGTATTTTAAAGGAATTTGACAAAGAAGTCAATAAGTTTTTATTAAAATAGGATAGGAAATCAAAAAGACATGAATTATCCTAAACGACCGACAAAGGGATTGCTTGATTGCCATTTGGCTTCGTAATCATATTTTGCCTTACAAACCTTTATATCGGCTTCATATTCGTTTTGAACCCAGAAAATTTTTGTAGTTGCCTGATAATCATAATCAACATAAAACCATTTAGTATCCCCTTCGGCTTGATAGTCATAATCCACTTCATAAAACATTAAATCTGCTTGATAAGGTTGATCTGTTAAATAGAGTTTAACGTCTGCTTCATATTCATTTTTTACAACATAAATTTTTGCCATTTTTTTATCCTTTGTTTGTGTTGTTTATTTTTCGTTGATAAAATCTAAAATATCTTTTACAAGGTGGGCTTTTTTGAGGGCATAAGTTGTTGTTCGACCAACAGCCCAACGTTTGGGGCGAATATATCCTTTTTGCAGTGCCTGTTCTTGCCAAATTTTTATGTCATTTTTGTGTTTTTTTGTCATATCTTTATGGTCAGAAGCACATTTTAAACACAGTTCCACAAAATCAGTTCCATTTTCTTTTAAATGAATTTCAATCTGCTTATATTTTTCAATTTCCCCTGTTTGTTTCCAGTCAAACCAACAAGCATAAAATTCGCCCCCGCGAGGATGTACCCAACCTATATTAAAATTTTTCCCCTTTTGTTTTAGGGTCTTATAAAGGAAATCAAACCATTTCAAAGATATCCAAGTAGAAATATCTTTTTCATCGCAGGCGGAAATTTCATTTTCTACCATCATAAGTCGTTCATAAAACATATCCATAACTTTGTCTTGATGACAATCTTTTAAGAGCTCTATTAAATCTTGACGATGCAAAGAACAACAGTCCTTATTGGATAAAATAGTTTCATCCGAGGAACGATAAGAGTTCACATAATCCCCTGTTTTGACATAACACACCTTTATTTTTTTATCTGAGGTGAATTTTTTATCATGCGAACGCATATTTTTGACATAGCGCATAATTTGGTCGTCATGTTCGTTCGTATAAGTTTTGTCTTCAATAATCAAAATATGATTGGTTGTGACAATTAAAACATCAACATGATTTACCTGTTGCCCCACCGATAAAATTTCTTCTTTTGAATTGATACCACATTTTGACAGAAACTTATGGGCTAGGGCATATTCCTTTGGAAAATCGCTTTTATACTTTTCTTTTCCAAAAGCTAATAAATAGCACAAGAAGGCGTCTTGTGATAGTTCGCTTGTTGCGTAGTTAAAGATGTTTGGATTGTCCATTTTTCATACTCCTATGTGTCTATAAATAAAAACAAACACAGTATAATGTGTATTTTTTTAATATCAAGCAAAAAATACACATTTTAGTGTTATGGCATTTTACACATCAAAATAGGAAAATTGCCATATAATGAAAGAGGTTATTATGGCAGAAAAAACGTTTTTAAAAACGCTGGGCGAGCGTATCGCTATTTTACGAAAACAAAAAGGTTTTTCACAAGAAGAGTTTGCTGAAAAATCGGGTAAAATGATAAATACAATTTCTAACATAGAACGGGGACTTTCAGATCCTAAGATTACAACGCTTTTTGCTTTTTCAAAGGCTTTAAATATTTCTATTCAGGATTTATTAAGAGACATGCCGCCCAGTAATATCCCACATTCAGATACCTTACAGAATATTATTGATTTACTTGAAGGGCAGGACGAAAAAACTCTGAAAATATCTTTTAAGCAAATTGAAGCCCTTTTGGGAATGAAGTAATCTAGGGGAATTGTCTTAAAAGCCCCCAAATTCTCCTTGACAAAGGCGGGAAAAGACGGTAGAATTCAGCCTTGAAGGATGGGCGTTTTTCTTGGCCAGCAGGTCAGGTTCGGAAGGAAGCAGCCTAACCATGAACAAGCGGGTCATCCTTCACTTTTTTGTAAGTTGAGGGGTTATGGGACAAGAACAATCTGTTGTACTGGCACGTAAATATCGCCCGAAAGTTTTTGCTGACTTGATTGGGCAAGAGGCGTTGGTAACGACGATTACCAATGCGATTGCGACGGGACGATTGGCGCATGCGTATATCTTGACCGGCATCCGGGGCATCGGAAAGACCAGTTCTGCCAGAATTATCGCCAAGGGTCTTAATTGTGTAGGGCCAGATGGAAAAGGAGGGATGACCCCTAATCCGTGCGGGGAATGTGCCCATTGTAAAGGGATTGCCGCTGATGCCGATATTGATGTGATTGAAATTGATGCCGCCAGTAATACTGGGGTGGATAATGTGCGGGAAATTATTGAAGGGGCCAAGTATAATCCCGTATCTGCGCGCTATAAAATCTATATCATTGACGAAGTTCATATGTTGTCCAAGCAGGCGTTTAATGCCTTGCTAAAAACATTGGAAGAACCCCCAGAACGGGTTAAATTTATTTTAGCAACCACCGAAATCCGTAAAGTGCCGGTCACAATTTTATCCCGGTGTCAACGGTTTGATTTGCGTCGGGTGGATGAAGAAACATTGGTAAAACACCTAAAATCTATTGTGACCCAAGAAGGGCGGGAAGCCGATGACGATGCTTTATACCTGATTGCCAATGCTGGGGAAGGATCGGTGCGGGATGCGTTGTCTTTATTGGATCAAGCGCTAACGCAAGCCACGGGAACAGTCCATTTGGAAGATGTCCAGAAAATGCTAGGGCTGTTTGATGCAGGGGTTTTGATACACTTGTATCAATGCGTTTTAAAAGGGGATATGCCGGCTGCCCTTGCTTTATTACATGAACAATTTGAATGTGGGGCCGATGCCTTAACGTGTGCCCAGGATATGTTAGAATTGACCCATTGGTTGGCACGGGTTAAAATTATGCCAGATTTGTTAAAGGATGTTACTTTATCCAAAGACCGTAAAGAAGTGGCTGCGGAATTAAAGGATATTTCTATGGGGAATTTGACTAGAATTTGGCAAGTCTTATTTAAGGGAGTTCAGGATATAAAAGTGGCGGATAATCCTTTTATGGCCCTAGAAATGTTGATGATTAAACTTGGGTATTTGGCCGACGTTCCCCCTTTACCGGATTTAGTTAAAGACCTAAAAAAAAACGCTGATACGCCCCGCCTGATGACGGACGAAAAAAAAAAGGAACTTAAGGTCATAGAAAAATCGGTTTCTGTAGAAAATACAAAACCTATATCAGAAAATCATCCCCCAGTTATAACAGAATCCCCAAAATACGAAATTAAAACACTGGCGGATTTATCTGTTTTGGCCCGTAAGGAAAAAGAATTTATTTTGGCCTTTAATATTGAAAATTGCGTGCGCTTGAACAGTATTACGGGAACGGAAATTTCTTGTGCTTTAACAGAAGAAGTTCCCCCATCATTCGCAAAAGATTTACTAGACTTTTTAAAACGGGTGACAGGGGTGGCGTGGACGATGACCTTACAACAAGGGGGGGGCGCTACCTTAAAAGAGGAAAAAGAAGCTGCCTTGACACAAGTGCGCCATCAAATTGAACAAGAGGCGTTGGTCCAAGCCGTTTTAAAACAATTTCCCAAATCTTCTATTTCAAAATTTAAACTTAAAAAAGAAGAATTTGTGTCCGATGAAGATCCTAATACCGCTTATGGGGATCGCGCGCCGGTGATGGATGAAGAGTAATTTCCATACATTTTGGATTTAATCTTGTTAAGGTATATCCTGGTGTTTCTAACAGAACTTCGGCATTGAGATGGTGGGTTTGTGTACAGGGACGAATATAGGGAATCATAAAAGCCATCACATAACTTTCTAAAAACCCAGAATTAGGATCCATATAAATCAAATCTGTTAAAATAGGATATTCTTTTGCTTTTTCAACAATCACTGGATTGTAAATTTTGGGTCCCCGGAAACGAATGTTGGTATCAGGATATTTAGCTAAATCCGTTAAAGCAGATTCAAGCCTAAAAATGTCATAATGCTTTTGGGCAATCAGTAAATTTCCATAATGTACGGTGAAGATGAAACATCCCCAAAAAAGGCCAAATGCAATGAGATCTGGTATTGTGCGTGTTTTATCCCCCCCTTGGTTTAAAGTCAGGACCATTAAAGTCGTTGCCATTCCAAAAGAGGTTAAAGCTGATAATTCAGAGGGTTGAAAAATAAGGGGAAAAAAGGGAATTATCCCTAGAAGAATAAGAATCCCAATTGCCCCTAAACCATTATAAAATGGGGGATAATCATTTTGGGCATTTAAAGATAAAAGTAAAATTTTAGTGCCAAAACAGACCAAAGTTAGTCCCCAAAAAATACCTAAAGGAGTAAAGGCCCAATGGGTATAAACTAAAGAAACAGCTTCTTTTAATAATGTTATATTCCCTAAAACGGGAAGGGCTTTTAAAAGAAAGGTATTGATGCTGAGGGCAAAAAATAGGCCCCCTAAAAAAGCCCCTAAAGTTAATCCGATGTGTTTGAATAAATCGGGGGCATCCCCTTCTTTTAGGAAATCTTTGAATTGACAATAAACATATAAAAGCAAAAAGAGGGCAGCGGCTGCTGGAAACGAGGTAAAACTAATAATGGTACTTAAAAAGACGGCCCCCAGAAAAAGTAAAAGTTCCCCGCCGAAAACAAAAGGAACAACGGCACACAACATTGCAAAACAGGCCGGAAACATCAAAAATTTTGAAGATAAAACCGGTAAAAAATAAGGGGTAAGACCTATTAAAGTGGATAAGCATAAAGAAAAATAACTGATGCGTCCCATGACAACTTTAACGGTAATAAAAGACGTTAGTGTTAAACAAACTAGTCCTAATAATTGTGGTAAGGGAGAAATATCTTGGGGAAGGGCCGAAAAACTAAAAAGACGTTGCCAAAGCCCCAGTAAAGAAAACCCCGTATCAGATAAAGAAAAAACATCTGGATGGGCAATATAAAGGATGTCATTTTGATAAATGGCATAAGCTTTGAATAAAGAAAACATCCCTAAAAAATAGATGCCAAAAGTGAATAATAACTTTTTTAGGATTTTTTTGCATTGGAAAAACGAAAGAGTTAACGTGCAAATTTGGTGAAGTAAGTCCATAAATCCTCCTTATTGTTTTGCGTCAATGAGGACGCAATAATCATTGAGTAAAGTAAGTGAAAATTCATTATCTTGGTAAATTATTTCCTTTGATTTAGCTTTGTTTGACTTGATTCGGCATTTGGAATAAGAAGGGCCAAAATAAAAATTTGTATAATAAAGGGGGGGGGCTAAAACCAGTTTACGGTAAAAAGGATATTCTTCATAGCGTCTTAAAACCGCTGGTGCCCTAGGTGAGGCCTTGAATAAAATATCCCCATAGGGAAATTTGCCCAGTTCGTGTTCTATTCTAGACAGCTTATAACGATCATATTCCCATTGGATAAAGAGTAAGTTCCCGTATCTTAATGCAAAAACCACTAAAGCCCATAAAATAATGTAAGACAGAACGTGATACAAAAATGTCATTCCTTTGCCAAAAATTGGAAACTGAGAAAAGTCTAATGTTAGGAAAGTCATAAGGCCGATCGCTAAAACCCCACCCACCCCGACAAAAATTCGGGGAGATTGGACGATTTCAGTAAAGAAAATAGTCCAAATAAAAATGCAGGTAATCATCCCAATAAAAATAGCTGGGGCCACACAAAAAGCAATTATACGCCGAGGGCGCGATATTCCTAACAGAGCCTTGAATAAAAACGCTATTAAGCAAAATCCTAAGAATAGATAAGCTAATGTAGCCATAGGTGTCCCTTGCCAAGGATCTTTGAAAAAATCAATCCAGATGGTGGTCAAGTTTCTTATGACAACCTCTGAACACGTTACATTCTCAGCCATTAGGCATAAAACGCTGCGGTTTAAGGTGTATAAATTGGTATTGATTTGTCGTTCTATATAGGTATAACCTAAGACAACCGTTATAACAATAATAGCCGTTATCCCTGCTTTGATAAGTAATGTTTTTATCTTCGCCCCGTGGATATATTCTTGAAATAACAAGTATAAAAAGGTCATTCCTAAGATACTTAAAGTCGCTTGATAAGTACAACAAATTAAAAAAGTACAAATCCCTAAGGCCCCATAAAATAATCGTCCTTTGTTGAACCATAAAAAAGGTAGAGTGGACCATAACAAAGACAGGCAAAAAAAGGCGCAATCAAACTTGTAAGACAGGTTTTGCAGAAAATAAGGGGATAACCCCAAAGCTAGCCCCCCTAAGAGGGCGCGATAAGTCAATTTTCCTGTGATGGTATAGGTTAAAATTAAAGTGGCACTTGTTAAAAAAGTGAGGGCTAAGATGTTGACAATAGGGGTAATATCTCGGTGATAATAGCTAAAATTCATAGCATACCCGATATAATCATTCAAATGTCGCCCCCCACCAGACCACCGGCGGATAGCATTCCATGCCCGCACGAAATCATCCCCAGTATGAAAATAATCAGCTAAAAATAAAGATGAAAGGGCCAGTAAATAACACCCAAAAACAAAGAAAAATTTCTTGTTCATTTCGGGTAGAGAAAAAAAAGAAAAAGGTACCTCAAAAAAGGCGGATAAAATTGATTTTACTTTTTTCATGTCGCTCATTTTAAGCTTAAAAAATAAAAGTACAAGTTTTTTAAAACGGTTTTTGAAAAAAGTACTTGTGTTTCTAAAAAAGATAATTAGAATAGGGAAACAAAGGGTATGTTTTGTGCATTTTTTTGTCTTTGGACAACATCTTTAAAAAGGGGAGGCAGATGACAAAAGTTGTTTTAGAAAATGAGTATTTACAAGTTGGTATTTTACCTCAATCGGGGGCATGTTTGTCGTTTATGACATACAAGAAAAATGGTGAATTTACAAATATTTTGCGCCCGTTGGATGCCCATCAGAAAAATGAAGCCCTGCATTCTGCTTTGTTCCCTATGATTCCCTTTTGTTTTAGAATTCAAGGGGGGGAATTTACCTATTGGGGCATTACTAGACGCATGAAAAAAAACAAAGCCGGGGAATCCAATCCTATCTATGGGGATGGTTGGGAAAATGCTTGGAAGGTAGAAGAAAAAAGTTCAGATAAAATTGTTCTGAAACTTGTCCATGATAAAAAAGATGGGGGATACCCTTTTTCTTATACGGCTCATGTGATTTATAGTTTGATTGGATCCACCTTAGATATTCAAATTAAAATTAAAAATGATTCTGTTTTGCCAATGCCGTGTGGTATGGGAATCCGCCCATTTTTTAAGAAAACACCAGAAGTGCAATTGAAATTTCGGGCACAGGATGTGTGGTCTAATGGGAAAGATGCTATTTTGGGTCATCCTTACGCCATTCCTGGAAATTGGGATTTTTCCGAAGGGAAACCCTTGGAAAAGAAAGTCTTTGAAACCTGTTTTGGGGGATTTGATGGACAGGCGGAAATTACTTATCCCGAAGAAGGAATTAAGGTTGAATTGCGGGGGGACGAGCAATTTAGACATGTTGCCTTAGAAACACCAGGGCGTAAGAATTATTTCTGCTTATCCCCAGCGACTAATACCGAAGATGCGTTTAATTTGGCTTTTTCTGGGGTCGTTGGGACAGGGATTAAAAGTATTGGCCCTTTTGAAGAGGCAACGGCTCATCTTGAATTAAAAGTGAAAGGGTAAAATGACTTTAAAAAAAGTAGCAATTGTTCTATCCTGTTTTAATGAAGAAGAAAATATACCGGTTGTTTATCAGGCCTTAAAAAAGGCTTTAAAAAATGTATCTGTGGATTTGACTTATATTTTTGTGGATGATGGGTCAACAGATGCTACTTTTGCAGCGTGTCAAAAGTTGATGCAACAGGATGACAGTGTTAAAGTTGTTAAGTTAACCCGAAACTTTGGTCATGAAATTGCAATGACCGCGGGGATGGAACAGGCCGGAGATGTTGATGCTGTCGTCTTCATGGATAGTGATATGCAACATCCCCCCGCTTTGGTACCTAAAATGATAGAACTTTGGTTATCGGGGGCAGATGTTGTTCTAACAAAACGGCAAAATAAACTGCAAAAATCAGGGGTGTATCATTTCTTTTCTTGGGGATTTTATAAGGTCTTATCGCTGTTATCCAAAACGGAAATTGCCTCGGATACCCCAGATTTTCGTTTAATAGATAAATCGTACCTTGTATGGTTAAAACAATGCCAAGAACCTGATCGTTTATTTCGGGGATTATTGAATTGGATGAAGCCAAGTTCAACATGCGCCGTTGTTCCCTTTGAAGTACCACCGCGTTTTTCGGGAACGACAAAGTATAATTTTAAGCGTTGTTTTAAGTTAGCAATTAATAGTTTGATTCAGTTTTCGGAATTGCCACTTTATTTAAGTTTTTATGTGGCGGTATTTTTGGGAATTATTACCTTAGGTTTGTTTGGAACGGCTTGTTTTTGTGGGGGATTATGGTGGCTGGCAAGTCTGATTTGCTTTTTATGTACATTACAGTTTGCAATCTTAGGTGTTATGGGACTCTATTTAGCAAAAATCCATGTAGGGGTGAAAAAACGGCCACTTTATTGTGCTCATGTTTATCAAAAAAATCATAGATTAGAAGAAAAGTAAAGGTAAAATCATGTTAAAACTGTTTAATTCAAAAACACATCAAAAAGAAGAATTTGTTCCTATTTCTGACAAGCAGGTAACTTATTATGCGTGTGGACCAACGGTCTATAATTATGTGCATATCGGCAATTTACGTTCTTATATGTTTTCGGATATTTTGAATCGTTATTTACGGTACAAGGGATATGCTGTTAAATTTGCGATGAACTTAACAGATGTAGATGATAAAACGATTCGGGATTCTGCAAAATCAGGAAAGAGCCTGAAAGAATTTACAACCTTTTATGGGGATGCCTTTTTGAAGGATTTAGAAACTTTAAGAATTAAACGTCCTGATTTCATTATTCGGGCAACGGAAGAAATTGACGCAATGATAGAACTTATTCAGCTTTTATTGGATAAAGGGTATGCGTATAAGGCCTCTTCCGGGGACGTCTTTTTTAAGATCTCAAAATTTGCTGATTATGGGAAAATGGCAGGGCTAGATAAGGCGCAGCTTAAGGCCAATGCCGGGGGGCGTCTTGCCGATGATTATGAAAAAGAAGATGCCCAGGATTTTGTTTTATGGAAAGCTTGGGTGCCTTCTGATGGACCTGTGGTATGGGATGCCCCTTTTGGAAAAGGACGGCCTGGATGGTCTATTGAATGTTCGGCAATGTCCCGAAAATATTTAGGGCAACCGATTGATATTCACTCTGGGGGTATTGATTTGATTTTTCCCCATCATACAAATGAAATTGCCCAATCCGAATGTGCTTATGGGGTGGAGTTTGTGCGGACGTGGATGCACTGTGCTTTCTTAATCGTGAATGGCAAGAAAATGTCTAAGTCCTTAGGTAATTTTTACACTTTGCGGGATTTAATGGATAAGGGCTATTCGGCGTTGGCTGTGCGATATGAGCTGTTAAAAGCCCATTATCGGGCGACGATTGATTTCCAAGAAAGTCAATTGAAAGGGAATGAATCTGTCATTGAAAAACTAGGGGATTTGGTGTTGCGCTTGAAAGATGACAAAACTTCTGGGGCTGGATGGACAGATTTAGATAAAGCCCTTGAACGCGCCAAAAATGATTTTGAAGAAGCCATGGATGATGACTTAAATGTGCCGGTTGCACTAGCGGCCTTGTTTGACTTTATTGGGGATGTGAATAAGAACTTTGCCGTTTTATCTGCCGCAGATAAAAAACGAATATGTGATTTTCTGTACCGATTGGATGAAGTTTTAGCCTTGATCCCTAGGGTGTCATCAGATGTGACCCCAGAACAACAGGCACTGATTGATAAACGGGAAGCTTATCGGAAAGAAAAAAATTGGGCCGAAGCAGATGCCCTTAAAGAACGTCTGAAAGAAATGGGTATTGAAGTTAAGGATACCCCAACAGGTCCCCAAATTAAGAAGTTATTTTAGGGATTTCATGACTTCTAAAATATCTTGTTCTTCTAGGGAAAGATGTTTGGTGGTTCCTTCCGTACGGGTTGACTTGGGGGCAAGCGATTCTGTTGATTTATGACGTGTATTTAGAAATTTGATTTCGTCACGAATAAGTTCAGCTTGTGTAATTTGTTCTTTGAGATCAGCTTGAGCTTGAAGGTTTTCTTGTTTTAATTGCAACAGATCTGATTGCAATTTCCCAGCACTTTCATAAAATTGCTTCATCAAGAGCGAGATATGACGCGTCGTTTCCTTAGAAGAAGATAGACGTTGTTCTAAAACAATGGCATAAATAATTCCGATACATAATAAAGAAATGATTAGGATATTTAAAAAAATTTCTAGGCTCATAAATCCTCCTTGTTTGATAAATCAAGAAAAGCCCTTGCTATGGGTGTATTGCCCCCACAGGATAGGGTGATTTCTAATGGAGATTTTAAAGGGATTAAAGCCCCTTTTTTTATGCGAAGAGCCTCGGCTAGAGGAAATTTTTGCTGATAGCAAAAGGATTCTAGTTGAAAAGATAAATGCCGTTTAAGAAAATCTAAAGAAAATAAGGGGGCCTTTTCTAAATTAAAGAAAGAAGAAGGAAGACCAATAAACCCCATGGCCTGTGGTGTTTGAAGCATGAAAAAACACAAACGTTCTGGAAATTTAACTTCTTCTTCTAATGTGATAATAGGAAAGTTTGTAAATAAAGACGCAACAGAATTAAAAAAAGGCGATAAAAGCTTCTTTTCTAAGTGTGAATAGGTCTTATAACGCCGTTTTTCAATGGACAATCCATTAATTCCCCCTAATTTAGCATCAATGAGCAAGTAAGCGGTTGTCCAATCTAGAACAATTTCTTGATCCCCAAGGTTGGCGACAAGGGGGGTGTCTAAAAAAACATCTTCTTTCGGATAAGCCTTTAAGGAAGAAATCTTGGGATTGTAAGTTTGAAGAATTGTTAAGATTTTCCTGATTTTGGCTTGAGACGCTTCGGAGTGCTTAGAAAGGGCTTTCTGACCTTGGTTTAAAAGAATTTGCATAGCCTTATTCGGCACCAATGTTCCGTGAAATAATCGCCCTAAAATCGTAGATGTTTCAGCGGTAATAGTTGAAGACATAAACAATACACTCCCTTTCCGCACAAGGATAACATAAAAAAATTAAAAAAAAGTAAATTAAAAAGCAGGCGGCACGATATCAATCAATTCTAGACGGTTTTTGTTTTTCTTAACAATAGTAAAAGTATAGCCATCTAGTGCAAAAACTTGCCCTTCATTAGGAATACGTTCTATTTTATACATTAAATATCCGGCTAAGGTGGCGGCATCTTCATCAGATAAATCCCATTTGAAATAACGGTTCAAATCCCGAATGGTGGTATCCCCATTGACACGATAGGCCCCACTTTCTGTTTTTTCAATGTGTAAACCTGTTTGAGCCGGCGTATCAGATTCATCGGCAATATCCCCAACAATTTCTTCCAAGATGTCTTCCAGGGTTACTAAGCCCTGCAAAACGCCATATTCATCCACAACAAGTGCGAAATGTTCGTGTCGCTTTTTAAAATGGTGTAGTTGTTCTAAAAGAGAGGTTGTATCTAATACAAACCAAGGTTTAGATAAATAAGCTTGAATTGAAAAAGAAGCTTGCTTGGGATGATAAAAAGCATCCATAGCTTTTAAGAGAGATTTGACATGTAAGATCCCGATAATGTTATCCCGTTTTCCTTCCCACAAAGGAATTCGGCTAAAGGGACTGTGCATAACAAAATTGATGATGTCTTCCAAGGGCAGGGCGGCATTCAAAGAAACAATTTGACTGCGATGCACCATAATATCTTCAATCGTAACTTCAGATAAATCTAAGACACTTTTAAGCATATGTCGTTCTTGCGTCATGATGTCGGATTGTTGATGTAAAAGCAAGGTGCCCCGAATTTCGGCCTTGATTTCGGCTTCGGTAGCTTTGGGTGCCGCAGGCATACGTAATACCCGCATTAATTTTTTGACAACCCAATCTAATGCCACAACGATGGGTTTAAAAAGGCGCACAAAAAAAGCCAAGATCCCCCCAATGGAAAGGGCAAATTGTTTGGTGTTTTGTAAGGCATAGGTTTTTGGCAGAATCTCGGCAAAAATCAGTAAAATAAAACTAACCCCAAAGGTCGCAATGATGACCCCGTAATCCCCAAATGCTTCAATTAACAAACTTGTGGATAAGGCAGTTAGGGCAATATTAACCAGATTGTTTCCCAATAATAATGTCCCTAAAACGGTAGAGGTTTGCTTTTTTAGTTTGGACAGGGTTTTTGCTTTTTTATTGCCACGTTTAGCTTGTTCATGTACATAAGCCGAAGACAAACTTGTAAAGGCCGTTTCAGTCCCTGAGAAAAAGAAGGACAGAATCAATAAAAGAAGTAAGAGAAAATATGAAATCATGATAATCCTTGCGTCGGCGAAATAGATTTAACAATGTGTTGTTCTTGTAAAATAGAAAACAAACGATTTACCGTTTTAAAGGGGGATTCATTAAAAGATTGAACCGTGATATCGGCCTGAGCATATACTGGATAACATTCGTGAATCAAACGTGTAATAGTGTCTTTGTTATCTTCAGAAGGAACCAAAGGCCGATGTGTTCGCCCTTGAGTTCTTTTGGAAATAACGGCGGTTTCTGCCTTTAGCCAAACAGAAATAGCATGCTTTTTTGCAACGGCTCGTGTTTTTTCGGAAAGGAAAGCCCCACCCCCAGAAGAAAGAACACACGGGGGACCTTTTAATAAACGCTCCATAATTTTTTCTTCCCCAACCCGAAAAGATGCTTCCCCATAACGGGCAAATAAATCGGAAATCGTAAAGCCAGTTGTGGCTTCTATTTCTTTATCGCTGTCCAAAAAAGGTAAAGATAGGCGCCGTGCAATAATACGCCCTAAAGATGTTTTACCAACACCCATCATGCCGACAAGTAAAATTGTTTTAGGTACTAATAATTCATACATATTCTTATCCTACTCTTTTTAAGAAAAGTTGTCCAGCTAATTTAGACTTTTCACTTGAAATAGGTAAGAATCTTTTTAAAAAACTCTGTTCGCACGGTTTCAAAAGGTATACCCGATTCCTTGTGGAGTGTTAGTTTTTTTTCTTCTAAGGTCAGTTGTTCTTGAATTTCCTCTAAATTCACGTCTTCTTCTGCAATAGCCCAGGCCAAAACAGGACATAAATTACGCCTAACTTCACAAATCCCTTGAGAAATGAAAAACGTTTTTGTTTCCCCACTTGGCAAGGTCGCTTCCACTTTTCCCGCTTTTAAAGTGATAAAGCAGGGGGCACGATTTGGTAAAATTAGAATTTCCCCTGCAGCCGCCGGCAGTAAGACTTGTGTTACTTCTAAGGTGGTGATTTCCTCTATTGGTGAGATAATTCTTAATCGAATTAAACCGTTCTTGGGGGATTCTTCGGGCATTTGTTAGGCCTCTTTCTCTTGCAAAGTTTTTGCTTTTTTAAATGCATCTTCCAATGTCCCGATCATAAAGAAAGCATTTTCAGGTAAATCATCACAGGTGCCATCTAAAATTTTCTGGCATCCCGTGATTGTATCTTCCAAATCAACTGTGATGCCTGGATGGCCAGTAAAAACCTCAGCGACGGCGAAAGGTTGCGTCAGAAAACGTTGTAATTTACGGGCGCGATTGACGGTCTTTTTGTCTTCAGCCGATAATTCATCCATCCCTAAAATGGCGATAATATCTTGCAAAGACTTATATTTTTGCAAAACCGCAACAACATCCCGGGCTGTGGTATAATGGGCTTCCCCAAGTAACGAGGGGGATAAAAGTCTAGAAGTTGATTCTAGGGGATCTACGGCTGGATAAAGTCCCTGTTCGGCAATTGTTCTAGACAGAACCGTGGTGGCATCTAGGTGTGAAAAAGTTGTGGCTGGGGCTGGATCTGTTAGATCATCAGCGGGGACATAGACCGCCTGAATAGAGGTAATAGATCCTTTCTTAGTAGAGGTAATCCGTTCTTGTAAGGACCCAATATCTGTGGCTAATGTTGGTTGATATCCTACCGCCGATGGCATCCGGCCTAGAAGAGATGAAACTTCTGCCCCAGCCTGCGTGAAACGGAAAATGTTATCTAAGAATAAAAGAACATCTTGTGAACAGACATCCCGGAAATATTCTGCAACGGTTAAGCCCGTTAATGCTACCCTGGCCCTGGCGCCTGCGGATTCATTCATTTGCCCAAACACAAGGGTGGCTTTTGATTTCTTGCCTTTTAAGTCTATGACGCCACTGGCGATCATTTCTTTATACAGGTCACTCCCTTCACGAGATCTTTCCCCAACCCCTGTGAAAACAGAAAAACCCCCGTGCATTTTGGCAATGTTATTAATTAATTCCATAATAATTAGGGTTTTCCCAACACCAGCCCCACCAAACAGGCCGATTTTTCCCCCTTTCGGGTAAGGACATAACAAGTCAATAATTTTAATTCCTGTGACCAAAATATGTGTGCTTAAAGCTTGTTCTGTAAATTTTGGGGGTGCCTTGTGGATAGAAGCTTGATGTTTTGATTGAATAGCCCCTAAACCGTCAATAGCATCCCCTGTGACATTCATCATCCGGCCTAAAGTTTCTTCCCCGACAGGGACGGTAATGGGGGCCCCTGTATTGTGGACAGTTTGCCCCCTTCTTAAACCATCTGTGTCTTTCATGGCTAGACACCTAACAGAATTGTCATCTAAAAGCTGTTCAACCTCTAGGGTTAAAGGAGTTCCATGATTATCTGTAATCAAGGCATCAAAAAGGGCCGGCATTGTCTGGGGAGAAAATTGAACATCAACAACTGATCCAGCAACCCGAACAATAACGCCCTCTTGTGTGGTGTTTTCGTGCATATATTTCCCTTTCGTTTTCTATAAGAAAAATTTTACATGTTTTTTTGGGGGAAAGCAAGTAAAAAAACTGCCCCTGAAAGAGGCAGTTTTAATCTTTAAATAGGGTTATTAATTTGCTTTAACGTTGACGTACGTTCTGTTTTTGAATCCCTTTTCAAAAGAAACAGTCCCGTCTTCCAAGGCAAATAAGGTATAATCCTTGGCTAATCCAACGTTTTCACCTGCATGGAAGGTCGTCCCCCGTTGACGCACCAAAATATTCCCAGCACAGACCTTTTGTCCGCCAGATTTCTTTAATCCAAGGCGTTTCCCAATAGAATCGCGCCCGTTAGAGGTACTACCACCTGATTTTTTATGTGCCATACTTTTCTCCTTGTCTTACTTATTAATAGCCGTAATTTTGACAACGGTTAAATCTTGTTTATGCCCATTTTTCCGTTTGTAGCCATGACGCCGGATTTTTTTGAAAACAATTACCTTTTCTCCACGGGCCTGTTTGACGATTTCCCCATTTACAGAGGCCCCTTTGACAAATGGCGTGCCGACATCAGTGTCCACCATCAAAATATCTTTAAAAACAACAGAAGAACCAACTTCCCCTTCTAATTTTTCAACAATAATGATGGAATCCTTTTGAACTTTGTATTGTTTTCCACCGGTTTTTAAAACTGCAAACATAGTATCCGTCCTTTTAAGTTTCACAAATGAATTCTATTTATACAGGAAAAAAATGCCATTGTCAATAAAAAAACTAAAAAAGAGTAAAAATTTATTTAGAAACTTTCTAAAAAATACAATTATTAGTTGAAAATATGATTTTTATTTTGTATAACCAGTACATCTTTAAAAGGGGGAAATATGGCTAAAAAACAAGATAAAGTTGATGATAAGAATATATTTAAATTAGTTGATTCTGATGTTTATATGTGTTTTTTTGAATTTTTAGAACGTTTTTCATCTCTTTATGAACAACGGCTTAAAAGCGAAGAAAAAAGTCCTATTCCAGAAACAATTATCATTGACAATGCGACAGGTAAAATTATTCTTTAGAGCTTAAAAAACGTTCTAGCCAATGAATATCATAAGCCCCATCAATAAATTCAGGGTTCTCAATGATCTTTTGGTGCAGAGGGATTGTCGTTTGAATGCCTTCAATCACAAATTCTTCCAAAGCCCGTTTTAGACGCATCAAAAGGGCGTTTCGTGTTGTCCCAGATACAATTAACTTGGCCACTAATGAATCATAATATGGGGGGACAACCGCCCCTGCATACATACCAGAATCTACCCGAACAGAAAGTCCCCCAGGAACGTGCCAAGCCCCAATTTTACCAGAGCTGGGGATGAACGTTTTTGGATTTTCAGCATTAATCCGGCATTCCATCGCACAACCTGTGATATGGATATCGTCTTGTGTATATCCCAAGGCAGCCCCCCCAGCTAAGCGAATTTGTTCCCGGACTAAGTCAATCCCAGTAACACTTTCGGTAACAGGATGTTCCACTTGAAGACGGGTATTCATTTCTAGGAAATAAAATTGCCCTTGTTCATATAAAAATTCTATGGTGCCAATATTGGTATAGCCAAGACGTTTCATTGCTTGAACTGCTAAATCCCCCAAATACGCCCGTTGTTCTGGATTTAAAGCCGGTGACGGGCTTTCTTCTAAGATCTTTTGATGTTGACGTTGAATGGAACAATCACGTTCCCCAAGGTGGACAACGGCCCCATGATTATCTGCCAAAATTTGAATTTCAATATGGCGTGGATTTTTAAGATATTTTTCTAAAAAAACATCGGCATTATTAAAGATACGTTTGGCTTCCTTTGTTGCTTCGGCAAAAGCCCCAGGGATTTCTTCGGCAGAATGGGCAATTTTCATCCCCTTTCCCCCCCCGCCAGCCGACGGTTTGAAAATCACGGGATAGCCGATAGAATTGGCTAAACTAATGGCTTCTTCCGCTGATGTTAAAGCCCCTTCTGAGCCTGGAAGAAGGGGTAAACCTATTTCTTTGGCAATGTGTTTAGCTTGAATTTTATCCCCAAGTTTCCGAATCATCTCAGGACTAGGGCCGATAAAAACAAGGCCATGGGCTTGAACCATTTCGGCAAAATCTGCATTTTCTGAAAGAAAACCGTATCCTGGATGGATAGCATCTGCCCCAGTCAGCAAGGCCGCTGAAATGATGGCAGCTTTATTTAAGTAAGAATCTTGTGCTGCGTTAGGACCAATACAAATGGCTTCGTCAGCTAGTTTAACATGCATGGCATTAGCATCTACCATAGAATGAACCGCCACCGTTTTAATGCCCATTTCCCGGCATGCTCGGTGTACACGAATGGCAATTTCTCCACGATTTGCGATTAAAACTTTTTCAAACATTATTCAACTTCAAACAAAGGTTGTCCATATTCAACAGGTTGCCCGTTTTCTACCAAAACAGCCACCACTTTCCCAGCAAGTTCCGCCTTAACAGGATTGAATGTTTTCATGGCTTCAATCAAACAAACAGTTTTGCCGGCTTCTAAGGTATCCCCCACCTGAACAAAGGGGGAAAGACCTGTTTCCTTCGCCAAGTAGACAATTCCCACTAAGGGTGAGGTGATATAACGCTTTTCTTTAACCTTTTCTTCTGATTTATCAGGTAAAATCACTTCCTCTTTTTTAGGAGGAGGTGGGGGAAGATCTGCCCCTTTTTTGACCAAACGGATATGAAGATTATCATATTGATAGTCCAATTCCTTAAGGGTTTGTTCTTCCATTAAGGCAGATAATTCTTCAATTATTTTTTTATGTTCTGTATTCATTATAAGCTCACTTTTTTATCAAATTTCCAGTATTTTACGCCCATTTCTTTAAAAAAGCAAGCAAAAAGACTTGCAAAAAAAAAATAACATGCTATCTTAACACGTACGGCCACGAGGTTTTCTCGTGGAATTATTTTTGAAAAGGAGGCTCTTATGGAAGAAAAAGTTCCAATGACACAGCAAGGATATCTTAGAATGCAAGAGGAATTGAAAAAACTTAAATTCCAAGATAGACCTTCTATTTTGGCGGCTATTGAAGAAGCCCGTGGGCATGGGGATTTATCAGAAAATGCGGAATATCACGCGGCCCGTGAACAGCAAAGTTTTACAGAAGGGCGTATTTTAGAATTGGAAAATGCCTTGTCCCGTGCGCAGGTGATTGATACCAAGACATTAAGTGGAAACAAAGTTCTTTTTGGGGCAACCGTTAATGTGTCGGATTTGGATACATTTGAAAAACATACTTACCAAGTGGTTGGCCCTTATGAAGCTAATTTGGAAGCAGGGCGCTTATCCAATCAGTCGCCACTGGCAAAAGCTTTAATCGGGAAAAGTCTTGGGGATATTGTGGAAGTGGATACCCCAAAAGGGACGAAATCCTATGAAATTTTAACGATTGACTTTGTGTAAATGACGAAAAAAGTCCTTGTTGTTGGGGCAGGCCCTGCGGGATATACAGCCGCTTTGTACGCAAGTCGTGCAGGATTTGAAACAACTTTGATAACGGGAACATCGGTCGGTGGACAGTTGATGTTAACGCATATGATTGAAAATTACCCAGGAGTTCCAACCATTTCTGGCATGGAGTTGATGGATCGTTTTCAACATCAAGTTGAAGAAGCGGGTGTCTATATTGTTCACGATGTTATAGAACAGGTTGATTTTACCACATATCCTTTTGAATTGATAGGAGAACATCTTTTTAAAGCAGAAGCGGTTATTTTAGCCTCTGGTTCTGTCCCAAAATGGTTAAATATTCCTGGTGAAGAAAAGTTTAAAGGAAAGGGAATTGGTATTTGTGCTATTTGTGATGGATTTTTTTATCGTCAAAAAGAAGTGGCCGTGATTGGGGGAGGGAACACGGCTCTTTATGAAGCCCTTTATTTAGCCGAAACATCATCAAAAGTTTTCTTGATTTATCCAACAGAAAATTTGCAAGGAGAAGAAGGCTTAAAAAAAGCTGTTCAACAAAATTCAAAAATAGAATTAAAACCTTTTTGTCAAGCACTAGCGTTTGAGGGCGAGCAAGTATTAACAGGGGTAAAGCTAAAAAACATACAAACAGATCAAGAAGAGTTCCTGCCTGTTTCGGGGGTGTTTGTTGCTATTGGCTCTGTCCCAAATACGGATTTTCTAAAAGGAAAACTTGCTTTAACTCACAACGGTTTTATCCAAACAGATAAGCAGACCATGGCAACATCTGTTCCAGGGGTATTTGCGTGCGGAGATGTGCAGGAACCCACTTATCGCCAAGCTATTATTGCAGCTGGTAGTGGTTGTATTGCGGCCTTAAGTGCAGAAAAATACCTTAAAGGGTAAAGAATTTTTCTGCCAGAGTTAGTTCTTCCGGGGTGTTAATGTCGGCAGGGGCTGCTTCCACTAACTTTACCGATGGGACAATTAACGCATAAACAGACATCCCGTTTTCAAGGGCCCTGAGTTGTTCCAATTTTTCGGTTTCTTCCAAAATGCCAACGGGGAGATCAACAAACTTCTTTAACGCCGTACGTTTATACACATAAATCCCAATATGCCAATAAGCAAAATCTTTATCTGGGACATTGTCCCGATTAAAGGGAACGCATGACCGGGAAAAATACAGGGCGCGCCCAAAGGATTCACCAGATTTTAAACCCATAGCGATTTTAACATAATTGGGATTGGCAAGCAGGTTTTTTTCTGTAATTTTAATTCCCACCGTGGCAATATCTGCCCCCGTTTGTTGTAACATATTGACCAGTTCAGTGTTTAGTTTTGGATCAACATTTAGGCCATCCCCTTGGAAGTTGACAACGGTATCGTAACGTGATCCTGTCGGGTCAATGACATCTAGGGCCGCCGCAATTCTGTCCGTTCCTGATGGTAAAGCTGGGTCCGTTAAAACACATTTGGCCCCAAATATTTGCCCGATATCCACAATTTCCTGATCGCCAGAAGCAATGTAGACATCTTCTTTGGGATGACATTGAATAGCATGTTCCCAAACGTGTTGAATAAGGGGTTTCCCATTGATTTTAACAAGGGGTTTATTTGGTAGACGTGTTGATTTTAAACGGGTTGGAATTAAAACGGCGGTATTAGACATGCAAAAGCTCCTTTTTTATTTTTTCAATAACAATTTGTTTTTCCTTAGGTTCATAAGGGGTTCCTTTGGTGCCCCAAACGGTACCGGGCCAGACAGGATCCCCCTTAAATCGTCCGATGATATGCACATGCAGTTGCGGGGTCATGTTCCCGATCATGGCGACATTTGTCTGATCAGGGGTAAATAGTGTGTTGATGGCCTGTTCGGCTTGCTCTATTTCCTGCATTAATGTCAAGCGTTCTTCGGTTGTTAAATCCAGCATATTACGGACATTTTCTTTGCGGGGAACTAGAAAGATCCAAGGGTAATCTTTGTTATCTTCCAATAAAACCCGGCAAAAAGGCAAATCACAAATAAAATCTTTTTTTTGTAAAGCAGGATGTAATGTGAACATTAATTTCCTTTCTTTGAACGATCTTGTTTTATGGGAAATTGTGTTGAAATAGCCGCTTTTGATAAAGCCACTTTCCCTAAGGTGTAAGTGGGATAAACCCCTTCTTTTTTCATTTCTTGTTGACGTTCGGTTTCTGTTAAATGGGCCAAAATCCCAGTTTCATAGATTAAGACGGAATCAATCCCGGCCCTAGTCGCCCCAACAATGTCGGTATGCACACTATCCCCAACCATAATGGAAGTTTTTTTATTAGCCCCAAAAATTTGACAGGCAAAGTCAAAAATTTCAGGGTAGGGTTTCCCCATCCAATAGACCTTTCCCCCCATTTGTTCATAGGCATTGGCAATGGCGCCTTGTGTGTAATAGATTTGTCCTTTTTTTGTTGCACAGATATCAGGATTGGCACAGATAAGAGGTTTCTTCAAGCGCAAACAGTCGGCCAAAATTGTTTGAGTTTCCCCATTTTCTTGAATCGGGGTCATTTTATCAGTGAGTGCCCCTAAATATACAAAATCAGCTTCGGCGAGTGTATTACGTTCATGGGGTGCCCAGGGAACAAAAAGTTCTTCATTTCGCTGTCCATAGCAATAAAACGTGTAGTCAGATCCAAAAATGTTTTTGAAAAAGTCCTGTTTAATAAGGTGTTGCAAATAAGAACCCGAAGTAAACATATCATCAAAATGTTTCCCAGCCCTTAATCCGAACTTGGAAAATTTTGCTTCAAGTTGTGGGGCAATTAGGGTGGAATTAGAGATAATCCCTATTTTACACCCGTTTTGTTTTAGAGTTGCTAAGGTGTCAATAACACCTGGATAAAACTCTTCCCCATCCCATAAAACCCCCCATACATCAAATAAAAAGGTATCGTAAGTGTTTTTAAGATCCAAAATTGTATTTAATTTTAAGGGCATAATCTTTATCCTGTAAGGTTCCTCTTTCTTTAAGAATTACTGTGAATTAGCCTATACATAAAAAGGGGGTATTGTCAAGGAAAAGAAAAAATGCGTTTTTTTTAAAAAAAAGACTTGCAAGGGTGTTTTTTTTGTGTTATAAATTCTTTTGTTATTCCGGTGTAGCTCAGTGGTAGAGCAATCGGCTGTTAACCGATTGGTCGTAGGTTCGAGCCCTACCGCCGGAGCCATCTTAAATCCCTAAGATTTTCTTAGGGATTTTTTGTTTTGTACTTGCAAATTATCAAACGCACCTTATATACCTACATAGATATGATAAAAAAGGAGCTTTTTATGACAAAACAAACCCACGAATTTCAGGCAGAAGTTGCCAAAGTCTTAGATATTGTGATTCATTCATTGTATTCACATTCAGAAGTTTTCTTGCGAGAGCTTATTTCAAATGCATCGGATGCATGTGATAAATTACGTTATGCCTTGTTGATGCATCCAGAACTGGCGGCCAATGCGAAAGATGGTTTTAAAATTAAACTCATCCCAGATAAAAAAGCCAAAACTTTGACCGTTTCGGATAACGGTATTGGGATGAATGAAGAAGATTTAATTAAAAATTTAGGGACAATTGCGCAATCCGGATCGGCCGAATTTTTAAAAAACTTAACTGGGGATAAGGAAAAGGATGTTGCTTTAATCGGTCAATTTGGGGTTGGGTTTTATGCGTCATTTATGGTGGCGGATAAGGTAGTGGTTAAAACCAAAAAAGCAGGGGATACTAAAGGGTACGTTTGGGAATCTGATGGGGCAGGGACTTTTAGTATTACTGAAGATGATTCTGTGCCGTTTGGAACCCAGGTTATTTTACATCTAAAAAAAGACTGTTTGGATTATTTAGAAGATGTACGCTTAAGATACTTAGTCCATCAATATTCTAACCATATTTCTTTGCCGGTTATTTTGGTGGATGGCAAAAAGGAAGAAACGATTAATGAGGCGAATGCCCTGTGGTGTCGCCCCAAAAATGAGATTACCGAGCAACAATACCGGGATTTTTATCAAAACTTAACCCATGCGTTTGACAGCCCGTGGATGACCCTGCATTATAAGGCCGAAGGGGCGTTGGAATACACAAGCTTATTGTTTATTCCAACAAAACCGCCCTTTAATTTGTTCCAAAATGACCGAAAATCGGGTTTGAATTTATACGTCAATCGTGTGTTTATTACCGACGATATGCCTGAATTGATGCCGGCTTATTTACGGTTTATCAGTGGGGTGATTGATACCAAAGATTTACCTTTAAATGTTAGCCGTGAAATGCTTCAAAAAACACCGGTATTGGAAAAAATCAAAACGGGATTGGTGCGTAGGGTCCTTGGGGAACTGAAAAAACGGGCCGAAAATAAAGAAGATTATGCGACGTTCTGGAACAGTTTTGGTATTGTACTTAAAGAAGGACTTTACGAACCATCTGATCATCGGGCAGATTTAGCTGACCTATGTCGTTTTTATACCACCCAAGGGGATGAACTGGTGGATTTTAAGGCCTATATTGCTAGGATGCCTAAAAAACAAAAGAATATTTATTATTTAACGGGGACAGATTTAGAAACTCTGCGCCATCATCCGCAACTGGAAGGGTTTATCGCCCGTGGTATAGAGGTGCTGTTGTTGACAGATCCTGTGGATGAATTTTGGACGCAGACTTTCCAAGAATATGATGGCAAAAAATTGGTATCCGTGATGTATGCTAAGGATGATTTGAAAGATATCCCCTTGAAGGAAGACGAAAAGAAAGAAGAATTACAAGGTGATTTGCAGGAAGAACTTGTTAAAAAAGCTAAGGAGATTTTAACTGGGGAAGTGGCCCAAGTTCAAATGACGGGACGGTTGACGAAAAGTCCAGCCGTTTTGATTACACCCGAAGGGCAAATGAGCTTGAATCTAGAACGGATGATGAAAGCCCATGGGCAAACGATGAACTTTGCTAGTGGCCGGATTTTAGAATTAAACAAGACACACGATTTGATTAAAAAGTTGGCGGATTTAGTGAAAGCTGGCCAAAAAGAAGATGTTGTTAAGGACATTATTTGGTTGCTTTACGATCAAGCCCGAATTGCCGAAGGGGAACCCCTTAAAGATCCAGCGGCTTTTGCTGGGCGCCTGAATCATTTCTTAGAAGGGGCTTTGTGATGTTTTTCATTTGGCCCTACTATCCCAGTGGATAAGATCATTTTGAAAGCATCTTCAACGTTTAAGTCCAAGGGGATGGTGTCCTTTTTTGGAATAAACAAAAAGAAACCAGATGTTGGGTTGGGGGTTGTGGGAACAAATACACTGACCAAAAGATCTTTTTGCGTGGTTTGTACTTCGGGGCAAACAGGTCCCGTAATGAACGCGATTGTCCACAGCCCTTTTCGGGGGTATTCAATTAAAACAGGGGTTCTGTAAGCGCTTTCTTTACTTGTTCCTAGCAAGGTTTCAAAAATCTTATGCAGCGCCGCATAAAGTCCTGAAACAACGGGAATATGGGCGATTAGCTTTTTCCCTAAGGATGGCAAACGCGCCCCCAAGACGTGAATGGTCAGCATCCCAATCAGAATCAACAAGACCAATAACACAATCACCCCTAAAAAAGGAATAGGGAACGAAAAATAAGTCTGGGGATTATAAGCTTGTGGTAAAAAACGCCCCACAAAGGTATCTATATAATCCACTAATATCCAAATGATATAAAGGGTAATGGTTAAGGGGGCTGTAACCAAAATGCCCGTGAATAAATAGTTCTTTAGACAGGTTTTTAAATCTTTCTTGGCCATAGCCCCCCCCATAAAGTAAAAAAGGGATAGGAACACTATCCCCTTGAATTATTTAGCGGCTTCCGGCCATTCTTTGGATTTTTCGGCATTGAATTGAACCCATTTTTCATCGGATTCATCGGCCGGGTGAATGGCATTGTTTGGGCATTCTGAAATGCACATACCACAATCAATGCAAGTATCCGGATCCACCACCATCATTGTATCGCCTTCATGGAAAGCCCCAACTGGGCATACATCCACACATGTTCTGCATAAAACACAATTATCATTCACAACTGACGGCATGATTTTTCCTTTCATTAAAATTTAAGTCAACGTGTTTAGTATAGGGGGCTTGTTTAAAAAAGCAAGTGTTTTTTAAAAAATAAGACTATAACTTAAAAAGAGTAATGGAAAAATTAATGAGCGACTAGAATAGATCTTGATTGTTTGACCGAAGTTTGAATTGCTACGGAAGTTGGAAGAGGGGGAATATCGGGCGTTTTTTCAGCTTCTTGTTTGTTCGTTACAACAGAAGATTTTTCCGGAACGGAAGGATTAGAGGTTTTGGAACCGATAACCCCAGGCAAAGCAAGTTCCATAAAAGAAGCCAGGAATCCTAGCATAAAATAAGGTAAAAGGTGCGTTTTACGTTTTTGTGGGGTCATGTGTTGATAATACCCAAAATGGGTTTGTTTTTTTTGAATGAATGTACTTTCTTATTGTATCATGCAAGCACTATTTTGTCAAGTGTTTTTATATATAAAAACTTATATCAAAGTGGTGGGTGAATAAAAATACTTGACAGGGGGGTAAAAAACGGGTATACTTCCCATAATTTATAACAAGTTTCCAGGATATTTTTGCGTATGTAACGCTTTAAGTTTCTAAGGAAACACACTTATCGACGAGGGTTCGTTCATAGGTGCACTTGGTGTGTTTGAAAGGTTTTTGGGGATCAGGTTTTTGTGTTTTGAAAATAGGGTGCTTGGAAAATTAGTAAATTGGAATGGGATTAAAAAGAAAAAATGTTTGGTGGATTGTCGGATAAATTGATTAAAATCTTTGATAAGCTTTCGGGACGTGGCATGATTACCGAGGCCGTCTTAGATGAAACCATGCGCGAAGTCAAAATTGCGTTGCTAGAGGCCGATGTTGCTTTACCGGTGGTCAAAGAATTTATTACATCTGTCAAAGAAAAAGCCGCTGGGCAAGAGGTTGTTAAATCCATTAAACCCGCCCAAATGGTAATTAAAATCGTGCATGATACGTTGCAGGATTTATTGGGAACCCCAAAACCATTTCAATGGCGTTCTCATCAAGTTAATCCCGTTTTAATGTTGGGGCTACAAGGGGCCGGAAAGACCACAACAACGGCGAAATTGGCCCTTACATGGAAGAAAGAAGGAAAAAAGGTGCTCATGGCGTCCTTAGATACCTATCGGCCGGCGGCGCAAGAACAACTTCAAGTGCTCGCCGAACAACACGAAATTGATTGTGTCCCTGTTGTGCCGGGCGAAAAGCCACTTCAAATCGCAAAACGTGCATTGGAACAAGCAAAAGTGGGTTTATATGATGTGTTGTTGCTAGATACGGCGGGGCG
>JBGUXS010000071.1:0-26411 GCA_045118155.1 Alphaproteobacteria bacterium
CCCCGGGGCCACCGCCGTAATATTGGTATTTTGTGATAGACCAATGGCGTTAAAGCTGTCCATAATACCCCAAACGGTCCCGAACAATCCCATAAGTGGGGCAACCGATCCAGTAGAAGCCAAAAACAACATGTGGTTTTCCATCACTGATAATTGCTTTTCCACCGTGATTTGCATATTTTTTTCAAGGACTTCTTGGACTTCATCTGCCGTCACAGTTTTATTTTTTTGATTCATCCGTTGCCATTCCCGCATCGCCGTCACAAAAACAGCCCTTAAAGGATCTGTCACATTTTTGGATACTTGATTATACAGCGTACTTAAAGGAATCCCACTCCAAAATTTTTCGGTAAAAGCCTGCATACTCTTTCTGATTTTCTTAAACGAAGCGGCCTTTTCAAAAATAATGGCCCACGACCAAATTGAAGCCAGCAAAAGCCCTATCATCAAGGCTTTCATAAAAATATCTGAATCCTGAAACATACCATAAACGGACATAGTTTGACGTACTGTTTCTGTAGGCATTTAATTTTCTCCTTTCATAAATAATTCTTTGATTTCTTCTGGCAAACGCATTGGCTTAAACGATGTCAAATCAATAAAGACAACCGTTAAAGTGATGCGTGCCAACTTAACATCTTCCCGATAAAAAGTGTGTTCCACATCCATATAGGACGCATGGATTGCACTAATTTGTGTTTCAATTGTTATAAGGTCTTCATAGCAAGCTGGCTTTAAATAGTCTATATTCGCCCGCCGAATCACAAAACCAATTTTTTTCTCTTGTAAAACAGTATTGGGAAGCCCTTTTTCCAATAACCATTCTGTCCTGGCACGCTCTGCAAATTTCAAATAATTGGAATGATAAACAATGCCACTGGCATCGGTATCTTGATAATAAACCCGTGTTTGAAACTTATGCATGGGGATCCTCCAATAACTCAAGCTGTTGAGCATTTTTCGGGGCAACCAATCCTAAATGTAAAAAACCAGCTGGGGATAACACCCGTCCCCGTGGCGTCCGGGCAACAAGCCCTTGTTGCATTAAATAAGGTTCTATCACTTCTTCTAACGTATCACGTTCTTCGGACAAAGCCGCTGCCAAGGTATCAATACCAACCGGCCCCCCACCATATTTACTGGCAATACACATCAAATACCGTCTATCAAAAGCATCAAGCCCATATTTATCTACATCTAACCGGGATAACGCATCATCCGCCAAGGTTGCCGATACTTCTTTATCCCCAGCAAAATCCCGAACCCGACGTAAGAGCCGCCCCGCAATACGGGGGGTTCCCCGTGATCGTTTGGCGATTTCTTCGGCCCCTGCTTCCGACATAGAAATATTCAAAAGTCTAGCCCCTCGTTGCACGATTTGTTTTAATTCATGCACCGTGTAAAAATCAAGTCTTAAAGGAATCCCAAACCGATCTCTTAAAGGATTTGTTAAAAGACCAGAACGCGTTGTCGCCCCAATCAAAGTAAATGGATTTAAATCAATGCGCACAGAATGCGCCCCCGGTCCTTCCCCCACGACTAAATCCAATTGAAAATCTTCCATAGCTGAATACAAAACTTCTTCCACCACTGGATTCAAACGATGAATTTCATCAATAAAAAGGACATCCCTAGGTTCTAAAGTCGTTAAAATAGAGGCCAAATCACCGGCTTTGGCAATCATAGGACCAGATGTTGGACGGAATCCCACCCCTAACTCATTAGACACAATATGGGCAAGGGTTGTTTTTCCAAGCCCTGGGGGCCCATAAAGAAGCACGTGATCTAACGCATCCCCCCGGGTGCGTGAGGCTTCAATAAACACTTTTAAATTTTCACAAAGTGTTTTTTGCCCGATAAAATCTTGGAGTCCTTGAGGGCGTAAACTGGTATAAAGTTCCTCATCAGTCGTCATTTTTTCCGGCGTAATTAAACGATTAGACATGGGGTGCTAACTCCTTCAAAGCCATTTTTATCACCGCTGAAACACCTAAATCCGGCGTTTCTTGCAATATCTTTCCAACAACCATTCCCGCTTCTGAACGACCGTACCCTAAGTTTTCTAAAGCTGAAACAGCTTCTGCCAGAGCAGGGGCTTGTTGGGAAGTGCTTAAAACAGGCATATCCATAGGAATAACCGTTTTTCCTTTTAGTTCCGTAATAAGGCGTGATGCCAATTTAGGCCCGACCCCACTCACCCGCGTAAAGGCCTTTGCATCACCGGTAGCTAGGGCCATATGAATTTCTTGAGGACTTAAGACCGATAAAATTCCTAGGGCCATTTTAGCCCCCACCCCTTGAACCCCCGTTAATACACAAAACATATCTTGTTCTGTTTTATCTGCAAACCCGAACAAGCGAATATGATCTTCCCGGACTTCCATTTCTATAAACACAGAAGTCTGTCCCCCAACAGGTGGTTGTTTTGCTAAGGTTTTTAAAGAACAAAAAACCCGATACCCAACACCAGAAGCGGTCATTAGGATAAAAAATCCTTCATAAAACGAATCAACACTCCCAGTTAATTTTCCAATCATCCCTAGGTTCCTTTCTTGGAATGAGTATACACAGTTTTGACTAAAAAGAAAGTAAAAAAACGCACTTCTTTTATATTTACATCCTAAAGAAAATATTTTAACCTATACCTATGTATGCAGATTTTTTTGATAAGAATAAAAAAGGCCTCACTTACTTTTATGGAGTCTTTTTTGCGTTAGGGATTTCCTGTTTTTTCGGGATTGGTTTCGTTCCTTTTTATATTGTACCGGTGGGATTTACCCTTTTCTTTTTTCTGACTTCAAAAATATTTAAACCCTTTACTTTCTGCCGATATGTCTGTATTGCCGCCACCTGTTTTTGGGCGGGATTAGGGCTTATGAGTGCTAGGACCACATATTTAAAAACACCCCTTCTTTACCACACCTTACAACGAAAAATAACGGGAACCGTTTTAACCCAAGAAAAGACACCTACACATCAACGGGTTGTTTTAGAACTTAAAGATCATTCCTTATTTTCCATTAAGAAAATTCGGGTCAATGTGGATGCAAGCACCCCTTTAAGCCCTGGGGATACTGTGTGGGCCAAAGCGTTTTTAACCCCTTTACCCAAGCCCGCCAAAATCGGGGCCCATAACTTAGCCCGGGAGCTTTGGTATCAAGGCATTGGGGCCACCGGCCGTTTAAAAGAAATTTATCAAATTACACCTAAGGACGGTTTTTCTTCTTTTTTAGGACGATTAAGACAAACTATCATCCGTCACATCCTAATGGCTCAAGCCCCTGAAGAAGCTGCCATTACGGGGGCCCTTATTACCGGCAGCAGTGCCCCCATTCCCCTGGATCTGCGCCAAGCTTATCGGGCAGCCGGCATTTCTCATGTTCTAGCGGTATCTGGTTTTCATTTGACTTTACTATCGGGATTAATTTTTATTTTACTGCAAGGGATTTTTGCTCTATTTTCCACCTTTCAACAACGACATGCCACCTATAAGATATCGGCCTTAGGGGCATTAGGGGGAACTTTCTTTTACTTATTGCTTTCTGGATGTCATTTACCGGCCTTACGGGCTTTTTTTATGATCGCTTTCGTTTTGGTTGGAATAACCCTGAATAAAAAGCCCTTATCCCTACGCACCGCAGTATTGGCGGCTTGCTTTTTATTGTGTTTAACTCCAGAAAGTCTACTTACCCCAGGGTTTCAACTATCCTTTATGGCAGTTTTTGCCTTACTTAGCTTTTATGAAACTTTCAAAAAACGTCTTAACAGCCCCTTAAAAAAGATGAACCGTTATCAAATGATTCGCTTGACTTTATACGGTATCCTTATCATTGATGCCGTTGCTTTTATAACAACCTCTTTTTACAGTATCTACCATTTCCACCATTTTAATCCTTATGGGGTTTTAGGGAATTTTTGCACAAGTTTCCTGTTTTCTTTGGTCATTATGCCTTGCCTACTTTTCGGGGTTTTACTCATGCCCTTAGGATTAGATTATCCCTTGTTTAAAATAACGGGCTGGGTTTTGTACGGTATCAAAAAAATCTGTCAAAGCATAGAACATTTACCTTATGCCGATATTCCCATAGCGGCCTTTGACCCAATTGCTTTATGGCTTGTCACGTTAGGTTTTCTTACCTTATTTTTCTTTCAAACACGCGTGCGTTTAACGGGAATCCTTCTAATTGTTATCGGATTATGTGGTCATCTATGGTACAAACAACCGGCCCTGATTGTAACCGATCGAGGTATTGTGGGGGCTTATGCCAAGGATTGGCGATTTAAAAATCCGCAAAAATCCCTTTATCAAGTGAATATCTGGCAAGAATATTCCGGTCATATTCCTAAACATGCAGATAAAAAAGTATTTGACCCAAATTACTTGTTTATTGGTCCTTATAAAGTGGCTTTTAATGAGTATGATTGTACTGATTCAGTGGTCAATATTTTACCCGACACCGTCCCAGAATGCCCAGGTATTACAATTACCAAGTCCGACTTAAAGAACGCTGGCCTCATAGAGCTTTACTCTTGCCGGCAAGGGCTGTGTTTAAAAACACTTAAAGAAAGTCTTGGGAAATATCCTTGGAATTTTTAACTTTGACTAGAAAAAAGTGCTTTAAAATTGGTCGTTGTCACAGCATCAAGTTCAGCGACAGAAATTCCCTTTAATTCGGCCAACACTTCAGCCGTTTTTACCACAAAAGCCGGTTCGTTTGTTTTACCCCGAAAAGGCACAGGGGCCAAATAAGGGGCATCGGTTTCTATCAACAACTTATCCATAGGCACTCTTTTAAAAATAGATCGTATTTTTTCCGCATTTTTAAATGTAATCATCCCAGATGCCGATAAATATATTCCCCATTCTAGGGCCCAATCGGCAAGACGTTCGCCAGAGCCAAAACAGTGTAAAACGGCTTTAAACGTCTTTTTTTTCAAGTAACGGGTCATAATTTCTTCTATTTTTGCATCAGCTTCCCGGGCATGAATAATAAGGGGTTTTTGAAGGTCAATGGCCAATTCTATATGCTGACAAAACAAATCTTCTTGTTCTTTCAACGTTTCGGCCCCATAGTGCGCATCCAATCCCGTTTCCCCGATACCTAGCATTTTAGGATGTGCATAAAAACGTTCTAAATCCCCTAATTTTTCCCCACCAAGGGCATATTCGGGATGGATACCACAGGCCCCATATACAAACGGATTGTCTAGCAAAGATTCTAATTTTTGGGCTTCTTTTAAGGAACAAGCCACCGATAAACACGCCTCAACCCCTTGTGCTTTAGCCCTAGCAATCACGGCATCTTGCTGCCCCATAAACGCTTCATCTGTCAAGTGGCAATGACTATCAATCATAGAGCCTGCCCTATTTTTGTAATTAAGATTAAAAGCGTATGTTTTCTATCAAGATTCAATCGTTGCGTGGCATTAAACTTCTGACTCATTTCTTCATACAAGTCAACAAATTCTTCCTTTTCCTTTGATTTTTCCAAAACCCATGCAGCCATAAAACTTTTTACAAACTTATAAATCCGTTCATCCTTCATTTTATCTAAAAAGCTAAGAAGTCGCAGCTGATTCATCTCTTCAAACGGTACAAAAAATTGGATTAATTCTTGATATAAATCTAATCCTCCCCCAGCCATCAGATCTTCAGCTTGCCCCATTGCCCCATGAGATAAACGTGCCAAAAGATTGGCTTTTTCTTCATCAAGGCCATATTTTTTTTGAAAAAAAGGGACGGCTTCTTGAAAAGGCAACGGCTTTAAAACTAATTGCCGACACCGGGATAAAATCGTGGGAAGCAGTGTCCCCGGATTTTGACACAAAAGCAAAACAACAACTTTTTCTGTCGGTTCTTCTAGGGCTTTTAACAAAGCATTTTGGGCATGTTCATTCATTTCATCAGCCAGCGAAATGACCACCAAGCGCCACCCCGCTTTATCGGATTTCATTGCCATAAATTGGGTAGCTTCCCTAATTTCATCCACGGTAATTTCTTTTTTAAGAGCACTTTTGGCGATATCTTCTTCTGTTACTGCTTTTCCTGAGGTCAAATTTTTTTGAATCGTTTTTTTTGCCTCATCCGTCATGCCCCGCTGGACCCACTTGATATCTGGGGAATACCCAACATCTGCTTCCCAATCACCCGTTGTTAAAAACGCCCCAAGGCGCTTTGCAAATTCTTTTTTTCCAACCCCCTTGGTACCAATCAACACCCAAGACCCCGCCAAAGCCCCTTGTTTTAACGCCGACATTAATGTTTCTTGTGGGGTCATCTATTTTTCCTTTAATCGCTGTTCATAAACAGCACGAATCCGGCTTTGGACTTCTTGTGGTGTTCCTTGGGCCGACACCACCATACAACGCCCAGGATTTTCTTTAGCTATCTTTAAATATTCTTGCCGTAAGTTTTGATGAAAAGCAAGTTGCATAGATTCAAACCTAAGTTCTTGATTATCCAAACGCCGGCTACGCTTTAAGCCCTCTTCCACCGGCAGATCCAAAACAAACGTTAAATCTGGTTCAAAATCCCCCGCAATCATCCGATAAACTTCCTGACACATGGGGATAAGACCCGTTCCATATCCGGCCCCTTGATATGCCCGGGTTGCATCTGCAAAGCGATCACTAATCACGGTAATTCCTTGGTCCAAAGCCGGCCAGATTTTTTTTGTTAGATGCATTCTGCGGGCCGCCGAAAACAATAAAATTTCGGCCTGTCCATCCCACCGTTCTTTATTCCCCGTTAGAAGAAGCCCACGGATTTCTTCCCCTTGGACGGTTCCCCCGGGTTCACGTGTCAATTCAAAAGGGATTCCTTTTTCTGTTAGATATTCGGCAAACAACTTAATTTGCGTTGTTTTCCCACACCCATCCGGGCCTTCAAAAGTAATAAAATGCCCTTTTTTCATGAAAAATCCTTTCTAAAACCAAGATCCAATCACGGCCTTTATTTTACCAAAAATGCCGACACGTTTAACCTCTTGCAATGCGATAAGTGGGTAAGTTGACACACTGCCCCCCGGCCCTGTTAAAACCAATTCCCCAACCTTCTGACCCGCCATCACGGGGGCTTTTAAAGGACTATCATAAGAAACTTTTGCTTTTAAAAATTGTTTTTCACCCCGACGCAACGTTAACACAATAGATTTTTCCACCCCGGCTGCAACCGTTTTTTGTTTACCCAACCAGACGGGGATTTCCACCAAAGATGTTTTTCCTTGGGCCACAGTCGCATTTTCAAATGACGATAACCCCCAAGCCATTAACCGCCGGGATTCTTCGGTCCGTTGTTTCATAGATTTCAGACCATTTATCACCATAATCAAGCGTCGCCCATCTTGGGTCGCCGATCCCACCAAACCATAACCGGATGCTTCCGTATGCCCCGTTTTTAACCCGTCTGCCCCTGGCACTGCCCCAAGCAACGGATTTCTGTTTCCTTGTTTAATATGATTAAAGGTAAAGGAAGTTTCGCTGTAAATCGGGTAATATTCTGGGAAATCGTTCACAATATGTTGGGCCAACAGGGCTAAATCCCGCGGACTCATCATATGACCTTCTTCCGGAAGCCCCGTTGCATTTTTTAGCGTTGTTTGTGTCAAGCCCAATTCCTTGGCCTTCACATTCATCAAGTTAGCAAACGCTTCCTCGGTTCCCGCCATATTTTCGGCGATCACAATACACGCATCATTTCCAGATTGAATAATGACACCCCGTAGTAAATCAGAGACTTTAACTTGTTGATGAGGGGCCAAGAACATCGTGGATCCCCCGCTTTTTGCCCCCCCTTTACGCCAAGCATTTTCAGACACCGTAAATTCGGTATCGGGTTTTAAATCCCCACGTTTTAGAGCATCAAAAACCATATATGCCGTCATTAGCTTACTCATAGAGGCCGTTGGCATGGGTTCATCCCCTTCTTTATTCATCAGAACTGCCCCCGTTTGGGCATCAATTAAAAAGGCCTTCGGGGCCAAGGTATCAAATTCTTGCGCTTGCACACTTAACGCCAACAAGCAAATCACACCTAAAAATATTTTTTTCATCTGTCTTCCTTTCATTGTTATTTTTTGGCATTTTACAATTAAAAAACTTTTTTTCAATAATATACTTATGATTTTCATCTTTTTTAAGGGATTTTTTGATTTTTTTCACAAAAAACTTGCAAAGCTTTTTTTTTCGGGTATAATGAAAAGCGTTTTGAAAGGATGTGGGTGTATAGCTCAGTTGGTTAGAGCGCTACGTTGACATCGTAGAGGTCAGAAGTTCAAGTCTTCTTATACCCACCATAAAACAAAAGCATCAAAGGTGATGCTTTTTTTGTTTTAACCGATTTATCAACTAAAATTACGCCCCTTTGGTGACTTTATCCAAGACCGCATTGACCAAGGCAACATTGGCCCCTGTGTCAAAAAAGCTGCGCGCGATATCGGTATATTCATTAATTAAAATGGGGGCATCCAAGGTGGGTTGTGCCATCATTTCGGCCACCCCAGCCCGTAAAATACTCAGCACCAATAAATCCAACTCGTCTAGTAATTCCGGCTTATCCATTGCCCCTTTTAAAACGTCCTCTACCCGATCAGCTTCGGCATCATAAGTTGTTAAAATTTTGGTCAGTAATTTCATATCTGGCTTGACGGCTTCATCCTTAGAAACCGTTTCTTCATCAAAAAGGGCACCTACATCCCAAGTGCCGTCTTGGATAGAGGCCAAAACTTCTTTGACGGGTTTATTCATAAATGCATGCGCATACAGGGCTTGAACCGCCACTAATCTTGCCTGAGATAACATAATAATATGATTCATTTTTCTATCAACTCTTCCATTAAATCTTTAAAATCTTGTATCGTATTAAAATTCTTATAGACAGAAGCATACCGGATAAAGGCAACTTTATCAAGGGTAAAAAGTGTTTCCATCACTGTTTTCCCAATTTGTTCGCTAGAAATTTCCATATCCCCCATAGCCTCTAACTGGCGAATGATACCACTGACAATTTTTTCCAAACGTTCCGCATCAATGGGACGTTTTCTGACCGCCAATTGCACAGAACGATACAATTTTTCCCGGGAAAAAGGCACCCGTTCTTTGTTGCGTTTAATCACCATCAATTCCCGAAGTTGTACCGTTTCCAATGTCGTAAAGCGTGATCCACATTCGGGACATACCCGACGCCGACGAATAGAGGAGGCATCCTCATTCGCCCGGGAATCTTTAACTTGTGTATCTAAACACCCGCAAAAAGGACACTTCATCCGTCCCCCCCACAGGTTAATTTTTGCACCCGCCGGGCATGTCGTCCCCCATCAAAGGGGGTTTCTAAAAACACCTTCACGCACTCCTTAGCGGTTTCTTCGGGAATAAACTTGGCCCCAAAAATCAGGACATTGGCATCATTATGCGCCCGAGATAACCGCGCCATTTCTGGATTAAACACCAACGCCCCCCGAATAAAGGGAAAACGATTGGCCGCGATAGACATGCCAATCCCAGAGGTGCAAATTAAAATTCCCCGTGCCGTTTCATCTTCTTTTAAGGCCTGCACCAACATAAACGCTTCATCTGGATAGTCCACAGATGTTTCTGCCGAATCCGTCCCTAAATCCCGAACATCATAGGTATCTTGAAGATATTCTTTCAATACTTCTTTCAATCCATACCCCCCATGATCGGACGCTATAAAAATTTTATCTTGCATCTTTATCCCTTTCTTGTCATACTTCTATCATAGCGGATAAAAAATGGAAACACAAGATTTTTTACTGGATTTGTTTAAAAGCACTCTTTCCCCAAAAGGGAAACTATTGGGAATTGATTACGGAATGAAACGGATCGGTCTTGCCGTTTCAGATGAACAAAAAAAAGTGGCTACCCCTTTGTTCATCATTCACAAACTCAACGAATTAGATGCCCTGATCCCCAAGCATGCCATCGTGGGATGTGTGATTGGCTATCCCTTGCAACCGGATGGCACCGAAGGGGATATCATTCATCAAGTGATGTTGTTCGGGGATCGTGTCAGCACCAAATATCACTTACCCGTTTTGTATGTAGATGAACGCCTTAGTTCTGTCAGCGTTGAAAAAAAGATGAGCAACGATACCTTTATTTCCTATAAACACTTACAAGAAAACTTGGATGCCTATGTCGCTGCTCATCTTTTAGAACAAGTTTTAAAGCGTTTTTAATCTACCAAAGCCGTTCCATTCATTTCTTTGGGTTGTTCTAGCCCCATTAATTTTAGTAATGTCGGGGCAACATCCGCCAATTTCCCGTCTTTGAGTGTGGATACCCCATGGGCATTGACCAAGACCGCCTGAACATCCCCAGCTGTATGCGCCGTATAAGGGGCATTCGTTTTAGGATCTATCATTTGTTCGGCATTCCCGTGATCGGCGGTAATAAACAAAATCCCGTCTTTGGCGGTCACAGCCTGCACCAAACGTCCAACGCAAGCATCCACCACTTCTACGGCCTTAATGGCTGCCGGCAAAATACCCGTATGTCCCACCATATCGCCATTGGCATAATTCACAATAATCACATCAAACTTATCTTGATTAATCGCATCCACCAATTTATCTGTTACTTCCAAGGCCGACATTTCGGGCTTTAAATCGTATGTTGCCACTTTGGGGCTAGGGACCAAAATCCGTTCTTCCCCTTCAAAAAGGGTTTCTTTACCACCATTAAAAAAGAACGTCACATGGGCATATTTTTCTGTTTCGGCAATTCTGAGTTGCTTTAACCCCGCCTTAGAAACAATTTCCCCAAAGATATTATTTAATTCTTCCACCGGGAACAAAATATGCATCCATTTTTTGTGATCAGCTGAATATTCGGTCATTGCCACGGCATCACAAAAATTCACTATCCGTGGCCGAGGGCAAGCATCAAAATCCGGTTGCAAAAGCATCCTAGTAATTTCCCGCGCCCGATCACTTCTAAAGTTTGCCATTAAGACGGCATCCCCGTCTTTCATGCCATCATAATCCCCGATGACACATGGCACAACAAATTCATCAAAAGTTCCGGCCGCATAACTATCGGTTAAGGCTTCTACTGCCGTTGCAAAACGAGGCCCAGCCGCATTCACAAGTGTTTCATAAGCTTGCGTTACCCGTTCCCACCGATTATCCCGATCCATGGCATAAAAACGTCCTGATATAGTGGCTACTTTTACCAAAGGACAATCCGACACTTGATTAATAAAAGCCTGAACATAATCCTGGGCAGAATCTGGGGGCGTATCTCGTCCATCTGTAAACGCATGCACACGAACTGGAATTCCTGCTTTATCTAAAATACGGGCCAAGGCTACCATATGGGCTTGATGAGAATGCACCCCACCATCACTTAAAAGTCCCATTAAATGACAAGTTCCCTTTGTCTTGCTTAAAGAGGCAATCATATTTCTTAAAACGGGATTTTCCGCCAAACTGCCATCTTGGATGGCAGCATCAATCCTGGGGAGATCCTGCATCACCACACGCCCTGCCCCTAAATTGGTGTGTCCCACTTCGGAATTTCCCATTTGACCATCGGGAAGCCCCACGGCTTTTCCATAGGTTGCAATCATCGCATGGGGCCACTTTTGTAAAAGCCCATGCCACACAGGGGTTTTCCCTAGTTCAATCGCATTTCCTTCGGTTTCGGGGCGATATCCCCATCCATCTAAAACACATAAGACAATTGGTTTTTGCATCTATCCTCCTTAATCAAAATGTCCTAATTTTTGAATTTCCAATTCCAAAGTAATCCCTGATTTTTCCAAAACCGTTTTTTGAATCAGGGTACACAAGTTGTTAATATCTGTTGCCGTGGCTGTTCCCATATTTTCAATAAAATTGGCATGTTTCAAAGAAACCTGCGCCCCACCGATTATTTTCCCCTGCAACCCCGCTTCGGCAATCAAGCGCCATGCGGCATTTCCTTCTGGGTTTTTAAAGGTAGACCCCGCTGTCCAGGCATTTATGGGTTGTGTCTTTTCCTTCAGGGCCGCATTTTCCGCCATTTTATCTAAAATATCTTTTTGGGGGGCAGATTCGGCCTGAAACACACATTTTGTCACAATAAAATCGGGGGGTAATGTGCATTTGCGATAGGCAAATATATTGTCTTTTTGGGGGTCAAAAACCTTTTTTTCCCCAGCCAATGTGTCCCCTTCAAGGGCAATCATCCGTTCGCCCAAACTCACCCCATAGGCCCCGGCATTGGTACGCACCCCACCCCCAACTGTGCCGGGGATTTTACAAAAGCCCTCAAACCCAGTCAGGGAAGCTTTAGCGGCATCCGCACTTAAACGCACCAGCGGATATCCCGCCCCAACTTCTAAGGTTGTTCCGTCAATATGACAAAAAGAAAAGCCGGGGCCTAAGTGAATAACAACCCCGGGAATCCCTTCATCACTAATCAGCACATTACTGCCCCCGCCCAAGAAAGTAATCGGCATATCTGGGCGGTGGGTTAAAAATGTTTTTAAGTCTTCTTCATCTTCGGGTTCAAAATACCATTCGGCCGATCCCCCAACATGAAACCAGGTGCGGTTTTTTAAAGGATAATCCTTAACCAATTTTCCCTTTACAGACGGAAAGTCTTTTAAATCCATTACTTTTCCCCTTCTAGCATAGCCACCGCTTCTTTACAGGCCGCCGAAATCGTTCCCGCCCCCAAGCAAATAACGGTATCCCCAGCCTTAGCCGTCTTTTTAATCATATCGGCAAGATCTGTTAATTTTTCAAGTTTTAAAACATTCTTATGATGTTTAGACATTTGTTCAATCATCTTATCTTGGGTATAGCGGGGAATTGCTTTTTCCCCACACGCATAAATATCCGCCACAATAACGGTATCGGCATCTCCAAAAGCCGTCATAAAATCATCCCAAACATCCGCCATTCGGGTATAACGATGTGGCTGAAATACGGCCACAATTTTTCCCTTTGTGATATCTTTAACCGCCTTTAAAGTGGTTTTAATTTCCACAGGATGTACGGCATAGTCATCAAAAATCTTCACCCCGTCTATTTCGGCTCGTTTTGTCAGGCGCCGTTGCACCCCCATAAAACAAGCAAGAGCTTTAATAATTTCCGCTTTTTCAAGCCCCAAAGCCAAACTGACCCCAATCGCCGCCAACGCATTTTGCACATTATGTTTTCCAATCAAGGATAACGTCACATTTTTCCATGTTTCTTTATGATCAGGCAAATTCAACACCACATCAAAGGTGGTCTTGGTTTCATACCCTTGAACATTTTTGGCCGATATTAAAGCCGTTTCATCAAATCCATAAGAAATCAAGCGTCTTTCTTTTACGGTTTGATAGATTTTTTTAACCTCGGGGTGATCAATACACAAAACGCTGTATCCATAAAAAGCTGTGTTTCTGACAAATAATTCAAACGCCCCTTTATACTTTTCATAACTGCCATAATGATACACAATATGTTCGGGATTAATATTCGTCACCACAGAAATCGTGGTGGGCAATTTTAAAAAGGTTTCATCGGATTCATCCGCTTCCACCACCAAATAAGGTCCTGTATCACAAATAGCGTTAGATTGACAAGAATTTAAAATCCCCCCAATAATACAGCTAGGATGTTGACCTGTTTCCTTTAAAATATGCGCGATTAAGGAAGAAGTCGTTGTTTTCCCATGGCTGCCAGAAACACAAATACCTTGTTTATAGCGCAAGATTTCCGCCAAAATTTCAGATCGCCGCCCAACCGGCAATCCTTTTTGACGCGCCGCCATCAATTCGGGATTGTCTTCCGGTACCGCAGTAGAGGCCACCACACAATCAGCCCCTTCTATATTTTCGGCCCGATGTCCAATAAAGATCTTAACCCCTTTAACTTCCAAACGCCTGGTATTCGGGCCTTCCAATGCATCCGATCCTTGCACTTTGACCCCAAAAGACAATAACATTTCGGCAATAGCACTAACCCCAACGCCCCCGATACCCACGATATGAACCGTTTTTAATGGAAATTCCCGCATCATCAACTCCTTTTTTTATTTGAGAAAGCTTAGCACATTTTTAGAAAAAAACAAGCGCTTATTCTTGCCCTTCCTCACTTTGCAGAACATGAGAGGCGACCTCATAAGAAAAACCAGCCCTAGCCAATTTTGCTAGATTTTTTTGATAGTTTTCGCGTGTCAGTACCAAGTGTTTTTTATGGACAAAGGCAAAGGCCCTTTCTTCTTCTGTTCCCATTTCATCCGAAAGCTCTAAAACCTTTTGAATAATTTCCTTGTCCACCCCTTGCTGAATCAGTTTTTGTTCAATAAAACGGGCAGATTTTCCAGATAAAGCCATTAAACGCCCTTGATTTTCGGCATACCGCCTATCATTGATGTAATTTAGGTTTTTAAGGGCCTCTAACACCTGCTGAATCCATGGGTTATAGTCTTTTTTTTCTTCTTCAGGGGGCAAACGCATTATTTTACGCTGTAAAACACGGCGCACCATTTGGGCGCTGGCCTCATAGCGCTGTAAATAAAACAACGCCGCATTATATAAACTTTGATACGTTATTTTTTTCATTGACAACCTTCTTCTTTGTCCTTAGTCTAATACACGTTCATTTTTTTTCAAGAAATTCATAGCACATGAGATACTTTTTTTTGCTTTTATGTGGACTGCTAGCGGGCTGTATCAGTTCCCCGAAAGTGCGTCCTTTTCATTTGCCGGATTATACGTTATCAAGGCCACTGACCTATCAAATCCAATCCAAAGAAATTATTTCCCAAGTTCATAATTCACACCGCCTGCCCCATATTGGGCATAAAATGCCCGTTTCCCCAGAAGATGCTATTAAGGACTTTTCTCGGCAACGTTTCCCCGAAAAACAAAGCGCCCTGTACACCATGAAAGTGGTTATTGAAAACGCCGATATGCGCCAAGAAAACGACATCAAAGACCATTGGTATCAACAAAACAATTTAAAATATACCTTGACCTATTCGGTGCGCTTTCAATTCTATCAAAATGGGAATTTTTTATTTGAAAAGGTGTTAAACGGGTATGAAATGCGGTCAGTTCCCAAACGCACTAAATTAGCGGAAAAAGAGTTATTATGGCAAGAAATGCTGACCGACATGCTGAAAAAAATCAATCAGAAGCTGGAAGAAGATCACGCCACCGAACCCCTTCCCCCGTTATAGGGAAGGACTTATTCTGGCCGTTCTTGGCGTAACAGGGTACACATCCTAATAAGCAGATCATTTTGCGCCAAACTTTCCACGGGGATACATAATTTATATCGCCAATTGGGATATTCCAAAAAGGTGCCAGGGACATTCAATTGTTCTTCTTGTTCCACAACATCTTCCAAACGCACCAGTAAAAGAACACTGGAACTGCGCGCTAAAAACGTATAAGCATGCGGGATAAACCAAGATGGCACTTGTTCCCCACTAAGTTCCCCCGGCGCCACTTCCGGAATATCCAAGCCCGCCGTCCGAAAGGCCGCAATAAATTGCAACCGTTCTTGAATCCGCACCGTATGGGCTTTGGCGGCCGCTTGTGCCGAAATTAATTTCAATCCCCGATATAAATCAATATCTAACCCTTTCCAAAAAGCCGCATACGTTGGCATATCATGCGTGCCGGCCGTAATCGTTGCCCATGGTTCATATTGCCAAGGGGGCAAAAAATTATCCCCTTGCTTTTGATACCGCAACAACCTAAACGATAATGTTTGAAATTGATACATCTTCGCATGGAAATCTGGCGGGGGCACCCCCAAATCTTCCCCAATCACCAGACATTGATTCCGCTGGCTTTCCAACGCCAAAATCCCCATCATATCTTTAAAGGGATAGGTTAAATACGCGCCCTGATTCCCCTTAGCTTGCAAATACAAGCGCATCAGTCCAAACGCATGATCAATCCTAACCGCCCCAGATGGCTTCATCACGGACCGTAAAATATCCCGAAATAACTGATATCCCGTTTCCTTTAATTTAAACGGATTAAAGGCCGCCAATGCCCAATCTTGCCCTTTTTTATTAAACACGTCCGGTGGGGCCCCCACTGATACATCCTGTAAAAACAAATCTTGGTTTGCCCAAACTTCGGCACTGTTTAGATTCACACTAACTGGTAAATCCGTATAAAGCCCAATTGGGAAATGTAAATCCATCAATCTTTGCCCAACCGAAGCGTATTGTTGAAAAGCCACAAATTGTAAATATTTTTCAAATAAAATCGCCCGAGCATATCTTTTTTGGAAAGTTTTCATCTCGGGGCTTTGATCATCTTGATACCCTTTATCCCAACGCCACCACAACAGCGATGTCCCATCCACATGGGCTTTTTGTCGCAAGATTTGATAAGCGGCAAATTTATCTAATTCTTCCCCATAAGATGCACAAAAATCTAAAAATGCCTGACCTTTGGGGGTAGAGGCCGTTCCATCCGCCTTTAAATGCAAGGCCCAAAACGTATCAAAAACGTATCCTAACGCCGTTAGTTTTATTTCCGACACATAGGCATATTCCACGGTATCAGATTCTTGGACATATGATAAAACCTCTTGAAACCGTTCACTTTGCCGATACGCTTTTAAACCTGATGATTCCGCGGCTTCATCTATCGCATCCACGTCAATATATAAGGGATTCAAGAAAATCCGAGAGGTCGCCGCATAGGGACTAGCTTCCTGGGGGGTATCTAAAAACAGGGCATTAATCGGATTTAACCCCAACAATGATGCCCCAAAATTGCGGGCCGTTCCCGCGAGTTCCTTTAAATCCGTAAAATCCCCTATTCCCCAATTACGGGCAGATTTTAGGGCATATAATTGCACGGGGAATCCCCAAACCCGATGCCCATTTGTAAGAGCCCCTGGCACATAACACGCGCTTGGGGTGACAATCAATTGAATTTGAAACACCCCTTTTTCTGTTTCCAAAAGACTTAACGTATGATATCCCTGTCCAACCTCTAACGTCAAAGTGATATGACGTTTTTCATACCGCACATCCCCTAAAACTTGTTCCCCAACAAGGGGGAAATCTTCAAATCTAATCTGCCCTGTTTGGGTGGAAGCATCTTCCCGCGTTAAAACCCAACTCATATCGGAAGCTTTTCCTTGAGGCAACACAAGATCAAACGAACAAGCCCCCACTTCCCAATCCCCAATGACCACACAGGATGGGGCCGGCGTTAAGTAAGATTGTATTTCCCATTTATTGAGTGATTTTTGAATTTGTAAATCCGTATCAGCGGGATACCCCAAAGCCCGACAAATCGCTTGTTTTGCTTTGGTTGTGGCCGTATGTGTGTTCCCTTCTGGATCCACATAAGAAAGCTGCACACCTAAAAGTTCAGCTAAACGATTCAGCTCTGGTTGATTAACCACTTATCCCCCTTTTCTTTTAGCATACCGCAAAAAAAACGTTTGTAAAGTCAAAAAAAATCCCCGCTTTAAGGGCGGGGATTAAAAATAATTTTTTTTATTTTCTAGGGGCCACAACGTACGCCGGTTTCCCCTGCAAAAACGTGGTAATACTTTCTAAGGTCATTCCCAAAATACGATACATCGCGTCTAACGAATTAAACGCCACATGTGGGGTAATAATCGCTTTTTCGGATTGCAAGATCTTATAGTTAATAACGGAATTTAAGAAGGAATCCCCCTCTTGCTTTTCCTCGGTGGATATTTCCCGAAGGGTTAAAACATCTTCACTTTCCAAAACATCTAGTCCAACACCCCCAACTTTCCCACTCTTCATTGCATTATACAAGGCCTTGGTATCAATCAAGGTGCCCCGCGCGGTATTAATAATCAACACCCCTTGTTTCATCAACTGAAATGTTGGTTTATTCAAAAGATGATAGTTTTCTGGGGTTGCCGGACAATGCAATGTGATAATATCCGACTGAGTATAAATGTGAGGCAAGGAAACATATTGAGCCCCCATTTGCTTGACCGCCTCGGATGGATACGGATCATAAACCAACACTTTCATTCCAAAAGCCGTGGCTAATTGAACAACATGCCGACCAATTGCCCCCGTACCAATCACCCCAAGTGTTTTTCCATACAAATCCATCCCCATATACTTATCCATTTGTACTTTGTTCGTTTTTAAGTCGGAATTGGCAAGCCGAATCTTTCGCGCCGTTGCCATCATTAGGCCCATCGTATATTCCGCCACTGTAATCGCCCCGTAATTCGGGACATTTGTGACCACAATGCCCCGCTTTCTTGTATAGTCTAGATCAATATGATCAAATCCCGTACAACGCGTAGAAATCATTTTTAAATTAGGAAACAAATCTAATTTATTGGCTAATAACCGCTTAGCATGTGTAAAAACAGAAACAATTTCGGCATCCCCATAGCGGGCTAAATCCTTTTCCGTGACATCATTCAATGTCTTACGTTCAAAAAACACATCCACTTCTTCTGGGATATGTTCTTGAATATAATCTGTCGTCATATCATCTGTATCAAAAAATACAACTTTTATCTTTTTAGTCATCTTTCATCCTTATCAAAAAAAATGAAGGCCCACATGTGGCCTCCTCCTCTTGCTATTAAGTATAGGACAAAAATCTTTTAATTTCAAGTAGTTTTTTTATAAAAACTCAAAAAAAATCATATCCTGCTTGATTTTTTTAGAATTTATTGCTTCTAGGAAAGCCCACCGGCGGGATTTTTCCGACCGTTGCCCGACGAGCAATCCAAGGGGTCAAATTATGTTCTACCCGAATACCGTTGCCAGAAGGAAACGATAACCCTTCTTCCATATTAAAGAACTTAACATCTGAAATTTTGGCTTCCTGATAACGTTGCAAAATCACCCCAAAACCGCGCGTCATTTGTGGAATTTCTTCGGTTTTGAAAATCAGCATTTTACGATTCGTTCCAATAATCGCAACACTGTTCCCCGTCACGGGCTTACACAAAGCCGCCCGCTCTCCTTCTGGAACATTCAAAATAATCTTTCCTGACCGAGTTTGCGCCATGGTATCGGTGGCATCCACAATAAACCCTTTACCCCGTTCCGCCGCCACCAACCACTTTTCATCGGGCTTATAGACGTGCATTTCCAAAATCTGAGCATCTTCAGGTAAATCAATAGATAAACGTAGCGGTTCTCCGAAACCCCGACCCCCAGTAATCTTCGCCCCCAATAATGTGTAAAACCGTCCATTAGAGGCAAACAACATAATATTATCCGTGGTGTAAGCTTGCAATGATAACCACAAACCGTCCCCATCTTTAAATTTTAAATCATTCAAGGCCACTTGACCTTTTAAGGCCCGAATCCACCCCAATTTTGATAAGACAACCGTAATCGGTTCTTTTTCAACCATAGCTTCTAAAGGAACTTCCACCACCACTGGGGCCGCTTGTAATTCCGTCCGCCGGGCCCCTAGCACCGTGTTTTTCCCAAATGTTTTCTTCAGGGCTTTCAGCTGTCCAGCAATAACGTCCGCCCGTTGTCCTTCACTAGATAACAAAGCCTCCAATTTTGATTTTTCTTCTTTTAAATCGGCGTATTCCGTATTTAAGGCCTGTTCATCCAATTTTCTAAGAGATCGTAATTTTGTGTTTAAAATCGCTTCGGCCTGCACATCTGATAAATTAAATTCAGCCTGCATGACGGGTTTGGGTTCGTCTTCATTACGGATAATTTCAATAATTCGGTCAAGATTCAAAAATGTAATTAAAAGCCCTTGCACAATTTCCATGCGTCTAAGGACTTTATCTAACCGATATTCAGAACACCGCACCACAACTTGATCCCGATGGGTTAAAAAAGCGGATAAAACCTCTTTCAACCCCATCACTTTCGGGGTTCTGTCGGCATCCAGAACATTTAAGTTCATATTAAAATTAATTTGTAAATCCGTGAACTTAAACAGGTGTTCCATCACTTGTTCGGCTGGCACGGTGCGGGATTTAGGTTCAAGCACAATCCGAACCACATCCGATGATTCATCCCGAATATCGTTCAAAAGCGGTAATTTTTTCTCACTAAGCAACTTTGCAATATGCGTAATCAAATCAGATTTTTGCACTTGATAGGGAATTTCAGTAATCACAATCTGATATTGCCCATGACCTAAATCTTCCTTTTCCCATTTAGCCCGTACCCGAAATGTCCCCCGCCCACTTTCATAAGCCGCCGCAATTGTTTCTTTACTTTCAATTAAAATGCCCCCTGTTGGGAAATCCGGTCCTAACACAAAATCGGTTAATTGCGTGGATGTTGCCGTGGGATGTCTTATCAAGTACAACAACGCATCACAAAGTTCTTCCATATTATGCGGGGGAATATTCGTGGCCATCCCCACTGCAATTCCAGAAGATCCATTGGCAAGAAGATTTGGAATTGCCGCCGGCATCACCACCGGTTCTTCATCTTCCCCATCATACGTCTTACAAAAATCAACGGCGTTATCTTCAAGCCCATCCATCAACATCAAAGCGACTTCCGTGAGTCTAGCTTCGGTGTAGCGCATAGCGGCCGCCCTATCCCCATCAATATTACCAAAGTTCCCCTGACCATCAACCAGTGGATAACGCACAGCAAAATCTTGTGCCAAACGCACCATCGCTTCATACACGGCAACATCCCCATGGGGGTGATATTTACCAATGACATCCCCGACCACCCGGGCACATTTTTTAAACCCCGAATGTGGGTCTAATTTTAATTGACGCATCGCATATAAAAGCCGCCGATGTACAGGCTTCAAACCATCCCGCACATCTGGGAGCGCCCGATCCACAATCGTAGAAAGCGCATAGGCCAAATACCGTTCGGACAGCGCATCTACAAGTTGTGTTTCTTTGATGTTTTGCGTTTCTTCTTGTGTCATTCTATACAGCAATCCACCGCTTTTCTGATAAAGGCCTTCAATTTACCCTTAAAATCCTTAGCAGGAACCCCCTCGTCCCCTTTAGGGGCCGTCTTTAATGTTTTTTGAAGGTTTTCTAAGGTATCTTGTTCCCATGTCACATCCTTGGTATCAATCAAGCCCATATTTAATCCCCAAAACAAACAGTAAAGATTGTACGCCTCATCAAATAATTGATAGGCCTGTTCTTTATTTCCCATAGATTGTTGTTTCGTCCCAACTTCCATGAGTCGCATAGAAGAAGCAAGCAAATGTTTTGAAATACACCACACTTCCCCTTCATAAGCCGGAATAATTTTTTGCATTAAATTTTTACGCAATTCCCGAATATCTTGAACGGCATTATAAAAACTTGTTTTTCCTGTTTTGGCCCCTGAAAAGATTAAGTGTTCTTCAATAGAAATCAAATTCATAATCGCGATCGTTAAATCTTGATCCGATGATAAATCTTTCGGATTTTTCTTTTTCATCGCATCAACGCGTTCTACAAATTCTTGAACAGATTCTGCTTTCTTCATAATTAAAGTCCTTTACAATGATGTACAATTACAAATATCCGTTGCGTGGAAAATCCAACTAACCAACGCTACACTAGCAAGTGGCAAAACAACTTTTTCAAACGGGAAATGCGCATGTCCCCCATTTTTTTCTTTTAAAAATTGATAAAAGCGCATACTTAAAATAAATGTCAATGCCCCCGTTAAGGCCGCCAGTAAAAAAGCGTCTATATACAAAAACCCGATAATAATCGGCCGATAGGTTAACGTCTTCACATACATAAATCCAATAGAGGCAACCGACAGCCCCATTAAAAGGGTATCTCGCCCTAAAAAATGCCATCCACGTTTATCACAAAAACGAATGGTCCAATACCCTAAAATTGCTAGCATTGCCCCAGCCCAAACCCCGACAACGCAATCGCTAACCCCTAAGGTATGGGCAATAGAAAGCGACGCCCCAATTGCCACCGTACAAACAACACAAGCGGGATTGGCCGATGACGATACCGTCCAAAGTAATCCCAATAAAACCAAACACATTAAAGCCATAAAATCCTCCTTCTTTTTCTAAGCATCCTAAAGGAAGCCCCACAAAAAGTCAAGATAAAAAAACTTGCGCTTTTGCATAAAAAAGTGTATCTGTTGTTTCAGGAGAAAATATGCCTTACATTGATATCACAAAAAACCATCATATTTACTATGAATTTACCCCAGGCAAAAAAGCCCCCGTTTTTTTGTATTTACATGGATTTATGTCTCAACACGACACCCCTAAAGCCAGGGCACTAAAAGAAGTGGCTTTATCCTGCGGATGGGGATATTTGACACTTGATTACACAGGCCATGGACAATCTTCCGGGGAAGTTACGGATATTCGTATTGGTCGCTGTTTGGAAGACACCCAAGCGGTCATAAAAACCGCCCTTTCAGATCAACCTTTTGTCGTTTGTGGCAGTTCTTTAGGGGGCTGGGTATCGCTTTTGATTGCCCTCCAATACAAAGACCGCGTCAAGGGGGTTATCGGTTTAGCCCCAGGGGTAGATTTTACTCAACGTGTTTGGGATAATTATCTACCAAAGAGTGTTAAAGAACGCTTGAAAAACGGGGAAGTTTTCGGTCCTACCCCTGAAACGGGGAATTACTGTTGGACTTATGGTCTATTTGAAGAAGCCAAAAACCATCTGTTAAAACCCAAAGGCACCTTAGATATTACCTGTCCTGTTTTATTGATACAGGGGGATGCAGATAAATCCGTTCCGTGGCAAGAAACTGTGGATTTAAAAGATCAGCTCGCTTCTGAAGATGTCACACTTGTCCTTGTCAAAAACATGGAACATACCATGAAAACGGAAAAAGAAATTTGCATTTTGTGCGACGCCACCCTATCTCTTTTACGAAAGGTGGAAAAATCATGCGTCCTTACATCCTAATCATTTTACGTTTTTTGTCCCTATTACTCATCACTAACATAATCGGGGGAATGGCGGCATCTTATATGACTCCAGAAACCTTACAGTGGTATCATACTTTACCCTTATCCCCTTATAATCCCCCCCGTTGGATTTTTATAGCGATATGGCCTATTTTATTTACCATGATGTCTTTCAGCATGGCTCTTGTCTGGGGCAAGGTATCGCCGTGGCCCTTTATTTGCTTCTTAGGTTTTACGGGATTATGGTCCTTTTTATTCTTTTACATGCACTCGCCTTTAGGGGGGCTTGTGGGCCTTATTGGATTCTTAGGTTTTGGCCTGATGCATCTAAGGGTTTTAAAAAGATTTCGCCTGGCCTTTTATCTTTTTTTACCCACCCTTTTATGGGGGATTTTCGCCCTTTACCTAAACGCCTATATTTTATTTAAGTTGTCAAGCGTTGTTTAATTTCTTGCAATTCGGCCAAAATTTTTGGATCATGCGTTTGGTCATAAATCGCCATTAAAGATGCCATTTTAGCTTTTAAAATGCTCTTTGTGATAGAGGTCAATAAGTTTTGAATCACTTGTTCCACCTTTTCTGGGGGAAGTATTTCTTCCTTTAAACGACGCATATCGGGTTTAAAAACATTTGGGGCCATATCTGTTAAATCCGCGGCATTTGGGTGTTCCATTAACAAGCTAAGAGTTTTCCCAATTAAATCTTTTACTGCTTTATCCACAGGCAATTGGATCAGTTCTTCCACATACTTTTGCCCAATTTGGGGATAAGTCCAAATATAGGTCAATAATGTTTTAACATCAAACAAAGCCGTCCCAGGGGCCACAATCGGTGTTTTAGATTTATGAATGGGGAATTTTTTCCCTTTTTTATACCCGAATAAACGCCGATTAATTTCTTGTGTGTATAACTTTTTAATCTCGGGGTTTTTAATTTGGGTAACGGCCTCTAACACTTCCTTTTCCACCAACGCCACCTGTTCCGGGGTAGTTAAATCTTTTGCTTCAACAAATGTCTGCCACAACATATCTAAAAAAGAAACGGGATTATCCGTTAACAATTTTTCAAAAAATTCCGGAGATTTTTTTTGGATAATATCATCGGGGTCCAATCCATCTGGCAAACGTAAAAATTTCAGCGATTTTCCAGGGGCAAGCAGGGGCAATGCCCGTTTAAGGGCCCTTACCGCCGCATGTTGTCCAGCCCCATCTCCGTCAAAGCAAATCACGGGTTCGGGGACTTGTTGCCATAACAAAGCCAACTGTTCTTCCGTCAAGGCCGTTCCCAAGGGGGCCACCGCGCAATCAAAACCGGCTTGATGCAATGAAATCACATCCATATACCCTTCCACCAAAACAACCCGTTTTTGATGATGGATGCCGTTTAAGGCCTGTTTTAGGCCATAAACTTCAGATCCCTTATGGAACAACAATGTTTCTGGGGAATTTAGGTATTTCGGTTCCCCCGTTCCCATAATCCGCCCCCCGAACGCAATCACTTTGCCATTTTTAGATAAAATCGGGAACATCAGGCGCTGAAAAAAATAGTCCCGATACGTCTTTTTATTAGCATCATAGACCACCATACCCGCCTTAGCACAAACATCCAGTGGGAATCCTTTTTGTTTTAAATGTTCACACAAGGCCGCCCGTCCTGGGGCATATCCTAAACGGAACACTTTAGCGGTTGTCGGTGTCAATCCCCGCTTTTGCAAATAAGCCCTGGCCTCTCTTCCCATTTCCTTGTCATACAAGCATTTTTCAAAAAACTGACAAGCACATTCCATAGCTTCCCAAAGACCTTTTTTACTCTGTTCGGCCTGACGTTCTTTAGGGGATACTTCTGGCAAAGGCACCCCTGCTTTTTGGGCCAAGGATTTCACCGCCTCGGGATAGGACAGATGTTCATAATCCATCATCCACGACACAATATCCCCATGGGCCCCACACCCGAAACAATGATAAAAACCCTTGTCATCATTAACGGTAAAAGACCCTGTTTTTTCCTTATGAAAGGGGCATAAACCAATATATTCCCGACCGCGCCGGGTTAATTTAACCGCCGGAGCAATCAGCGACGACAGGGAAAGTCGTCCCCGAAGTGTTTCCAAAAACCCGGCGGTAAATTGTACCATTAGCCTAAAAGCCCTTTAATCACTGCAGATGCCTTAGCAAAATCCATTTGCCCTTGATACTTTTCTTTCAACGCCCCCATGACTTTTCCCATATCTTTCACGGAAGTTGCCCCCACGGCCGCAATCACTTCTTGAACGGCTTTTTGGGTTTCGGCTTCATCCATTTGTTTAGGTAAAAAGGACATAATTAAATCAATTTCGGCCTGTTCTTTATCCACCAAATCCTGGCGTCCCCCTTTGGCATAAGCTTCAATACTATCACGCCGTTGTTTAACCATCCCTTGCAAAGCGGCACACACTTCGGCTTCGGAAATACCGTCCATCACGCCTTTCGTGCGGGCTTGGATATCTTTATCTTTTATGGTGGCATTAATTAAGCGAATCGTGGCCACTTTTGTTTCTTCTTTGGCTTTCATAGCGGCAATTAATTCTTGTTTTAATGTATCACGTATCATAGGTTCCTCCTTCTATCCGCGTCTAGTGTAGTCTTTTTTTCCATAAAAAGAAAGAAAAATCATTGCACTTTCATTTCTTTTCCCGTTAAAATAAGGAAAAAGGAGTTCGCATGGGATACATTTTTTTACTGGGGTTTATTTTGGGGATTTTCATTCCGATGATCGCTCGGCGGTTTGGAAAAATAGATTTAATTGATCCGGGACATATTTTATTGGATTTATGGTATAAACGTCCGGCACTATCTCAAAAAAAGCAAAAAAAACGGCAAAAATCCCCATGGTATCCCCGTTTTAAACACCTTAGAAAGCTCTTTTTTATCCGATCTTTTCTTTGGGGACTTATTTTAGGGGCTTTAGGGGTTCTTAGTTTTGCATACACCCCCTTTGGGGGATGGTTGTTTCCCTGTCTTATTTGTTTATGTTATCTCATGGCGATAGATGCCATGCATTATGTCCTTCCTGATTTTTTCACATTACCGTTATTGCTTTTAGGGTTTGGGACGGCCATTTTCGGGGGGCTTTTAACGCCAGAATCTGCCTTGTTTGGGGCCATTTATGGGTATGTCATTTCGGTCATAGCGGTGTTGGTTATGGCCTTTAAAAAATCATCCGAATTTGGCGCGGGGGATGTCAAGTTGCTCACGGCCCTAGGGGCATGGGTTGGGATAGAAGGATTAATTTACACCATCATCCTGTCCTTTATCTTTTTTGCCCTAGGGGTTTTACGCCGGCACACACATTGGGGGGCTTATGGGCCATCTTTGGGGGCATCGGCCATTCTGATTTTATTTTATTTTTACGCAAAATAACGCTTTACAGCCCTTAAAAAAAATCTATAATAACGGACAAAGAAAGGATGAACCATGACAGGACGTAAAAAAACAGAAACCCTTATCCATTTAGATATGGATAAAATAGCCAAAGATGTTCCTTCCACAAAGGACGAAATTCGTAAGAAAATTGAAGAAGCCGATCCGGCCCATTCTGACAAAGAAAC
>JBGUXS010000072.1:0-1626 GCA_045118155.1 Alphaproteobacteria bacterium
GAAACGTCCATGAAGCGCATTAAAAACAATATCTGGTCGAAAGGTTTTAAGTTGTTTTATTAGCAATCCTAAATCCTCCGTTACATCGATTGCTTTAACGGTATGTCCCAGCTTTTTTAAAGCTTTCATCACTTCTTTTCCAGAAGAAAAAGAAACATCTCTTTCAGATGAAATTCCTCCCATTAAAACGGCTATCTTCTGCCCAGACATTGAACCTCCCATTCCAATTGAACACCTTGTTTTTCGGCAACAATACGCCGAACCTCTTCCACAAAATCTTCCAGCTCTGTGGCGGTTGCCCCATTGTTCACCAAAAAATTGGCATGCTTGGCCGATAATTCAGCCTTTCCTTTCTTATACCCCTTTAATCCAGATTTTTCAAGTAAAAAACCAGCAGAATTTCCTTTTGGATTTTTGAAAGTGGAGCCAGCGGTGCGCACCCCTTGGGGTTGCGTTGCTATACGTTTTTCATGATATTCATTCATTAAAGCCTTTATTTTATCAGGGGAATCAGTGCCTTTCGCCTGTAAAATAGCCCCTAAAAAAATCCCCTTTTTCGCCCAGGGTGAATATCGATAATCCCAACCCGAAAAATCAGAAATTATTTTTTTATTCCCACAAAAATCGGTCAAAGAAATTTCTTGTAATAGGTCGGACAGCTTGCCCCCAAAGGCACCTGCGTTAGAGGCTAGTCCCCCCCCCAAAGTCCCAGGAATTCCTTCCATAAATTCAAACCCTGCAAGGCCAACATCACATGCCATACGCGCTATATCCATCAATTTTGCCCCTGCCCCAGCGATGATTTTATCCCCCACAATTTCTATTTTTTGAAAATTTTTCCCAAGTTTTAAAACAACGCCTGTAATTCCGCCATCCCGAATCAAAACATTGCTACCCGCCCCCAAAATCGTAATTGGACATTGGGAATTTTGAAGAAAAGAAAGTAGGTCTTCTTCGTTGTCAACCTCGACAAAAAAATCGGCCTTTCCCCCCACACCTAGCCAGGTAAGCTTTGATAAATCATAATCTGGAATTAGGCGTAAGGTCATTTTTTGAGTGCCTCCACAAGTTCTGGAATATGACGCGACAGAGAGCCAGCATTCAAGCACACCACAGTATCACCAGTTTTCACAAAACGCGCTACATCCTGTCCCAAATTATCCTCTGTCGTTTTATAAACATTAGGATAAGAAGGCACCATTTCCGCTACAAATTTATCGGCTGTCACCCCCTCAATCACGGGATCGCCAGCGGAATACACATCCGTCACAAAAAGGGCATCCACCCCTTCAAAAGACGTCTTGAAATCTGCCCATAAATCTTGAAAACGCGTATAGCGGTGTGGTTGAAACACAGCCACCAAACGCCCAGAAATTTGTTCTTTTAAGGCAGAAAGTGTTGCCTTAATTTCACTGGGGTGATGCGCGTAATCGTCATAAACCGCCACACCATTTTCTGTCCCCCGCAAAGTGAGACGTCTCTGAATCCCCATAAAATTTGCTAAAGATTTTTTGATAATATCCCTATCAAGATGCAAAAATTCGCCCACAGCAAAAGCCGCCAGTGCATTCAAGATATTATGCTTTCCCATTAAAGAAATTCTTACATCCGAAACTTTTTCGAAAC
>JBGUXS010000073.1:0-3342 GCA_045118155.1 Alphaproteobacteria bacterium
CTGGTTCCGCCTGACGGACCGACCGCGGCCGCCCTGGCTATGGGTGCCGGTCGAACGGACCGACGAACGGACCGACCGGGGACCGCTTGCGGGATTCCCTAAAATTCAAAAAAGCCATAAAAGCCAAAAAAACCAATACCCATTTTAAAAAAATAACCCAATTCCCCCAATTAGGGGGATATTTAACTAATATTAAAAAATGGATATTGGTTTTTTTGGTTTTTATTATTTTATATATATTTTACCTCTATTTTATACTGTATTTTACGAGTTATTAACAAAAATAATAAATGCCAAAACGCCCTGGTTTTTATTGGTTTTTATTGGTTTTTATTCTGTAAGTTCCAATAAAATTTTGGCTTTTACAATAAAAAAGGGGGCTTTTCGCCCCTTACCATTGGAAATTACTGATAAAATGCCAATAAAAACCAATAAAGACCAAACCTTAATTGGCCTTTTCTTCAATCAGTTCATAATAGAGAGTTTCCTTCTTGGCCGCGGTTTTAACCAGGCGAATATTAAATTCTTGACTCTCCATTATATTTCTGTTCAGATTCTCCAAATCTGGTTTAGGGAGTTTCCTAAAAAATCCCCTGTACGCTGTGGTTTTATCAACTCCCCGAAATACCCCTTGATCCGTCTTGACGATTCGAGAATTTTCTTTTACGAATATCTTGAATTTTTTATAGATTCTTTCTGTGGGGGTATCGGCTATATGATCCTTGAAAATTTCGTAAATTATGCCGTAATTGGTGACGGCGTAAAACAGGCCCCACCGGGCGCAAAATTCATCAACTACGGGATTCTCTGGATTTTTAGCGACCGCCCAAACAAGAGAGAGTTTCAAGGCGTTTTCAACACATCGGCTTAAAAACAAATTAGCGTCTGGCCGCTTTTGGTTTTCCTCATTGATTATCTGGCGCAAATAGTCAAATACCTTCTTTCCCTCTTCCGTTACAAATACGGGCTTTTTGGCCGGATTCCCTAACTCATTTTTTCCCAGGTCTAAAATTGCTTGCGCTTCTGCTAAAATATCATCGGGAATTTCCGCAATTTTCGACCCCCACTGTAAAGGGGCTATTTCTTTAGTATTTTGGTTTCCGCCGGGGAAAATAAATACTCTCCCTAAAAACCCTGTTTCAAGTTCCTCACTTGAAAAAGCGTTATATAATACGGCGGGGGTAGTCGTTCCGTAAAAGTTAAAAAACGGGCTTTCAATGGGCGTATAATCGTCTTGAAATTTTCGTATATCCGCCCCCCTTGACGGGGAATAAATCGACGCTGACGACGTGTACAATTTTAACATTCCGGGTATTATGTCTTTTGTGTATTGGTTGCTCCCTTTGGCTTTTGCACTTTCAAAAAATTGCCCTGCTTCATCGGATAGCCAAACCCGCGGATTTAAGACCGGATCAGGTCCCCTCAAATCGTTTTCAATGCCTCTAAAACTTTTGTAATGGTCACTAATCCAAATACCTTTTTCCAGCAACCTAAACAAATCCTTCATAAATTTCCGGCCGTAGTCTTTCCCGCTTCCCGATTCACCCGAAATTAGGAAATACAGATTACAAGAAAGAGGATTCCCATTAATCCCCTGTACTTGCCAACCCTGATTTATTAATAGGCTCGTGGTCATAATCGCCGCCGCGGTTGCAAACTCCCGATCCGGTTTAATCGCGGATTCCATCAAATAATTATAAATCATTCCCAAAATACCAGGGAATTGACCTATTGTATTTTGTGCCTGGCTTCTTTCCTTTTTCAGTACTGGTAAATCGAATTTTTGGGGGAGTTCCGCCGCCTCTTTTGCGGCTTTTTTCAGGCTTTCCAACCTTTTTAATCGTCTGTTTTCCTGCTCTTCATCGGATTCGTTTTCAATCTGTTTTTGTACCTGGATTTCTTCAGCAACGATATTTTTCAACGCTATTAAATCCTGCTCTGTTATCACTTGCCGGGGGCCTCTGGTGTATAAATACCCATATTCCAAATCATCAAAAAACATCAAATCAAAATTGGAACGGCAAACCAGGGGCGACCCGTGAACATTAAAAAAGTACTGCGTAAATCGGCTGTAAACCCTTTGGCCGATTTCCACATCATTAAATAACCAAATTATTCTTGGTTCCGTCTCCCATTTCAGGCCAAACGGTAAATTAAAATCGGGGACGGCTTCCAATACCTCCGTTACGGATTCAACGGGTAAATTCACCCCAAAACGCCAAATCCCATCTAAATCTTGAGTATAGGTAAATCTGGAAAAATCCAGGTTTAACCGTCTGCTCATTTCCTGAATTGCCTGTCTTGCGGTTTCTTCATCGATCCCGGCTATAGCGTGCAATTCAGCGGTTAAATTCTCAATATCCTCTTCTTGAAAATTGTACTTTTCAAACAATGATTTTTTCCGGACGTATTCCCAAACGGGAAAAGCGTATAAGGGGACCGCTTTTTTAATGCCTTGTGCAATTTTGGCAATGGTTTCAGCGGATAAAATGGAATCTTGCATTTCTGTTTCTCCTTTTATTCAAGGGTTTTGAGAGTGATTACAACCCCCGCCGGGTTGTTTTGATCCGTGTTTCTTTTCTCTGCGTAAATCCTTGTAATCTGTCTATCGTCAACGTAACAAACCCCCGTCAAAGCGTCTCCAACCGCCCTAATCAGTTTATCCAAATCCCCGCCGGTTAATGGATTATCCAGGTAAAAAACAACCTTCAAACCAATATTGGATTCTGTAATATTTTTCCAATTAGGGGTTATTGTGTTTTGTCTCCAAACCGCCCTTTTAATCTGGTTCCGCCAATCCTTTAATAGTGGGTTATCGTGGAACGTGCAAACCTTCCCATTCTTCCCCAAAAAACTTTTTAGGCTCCCTTGCGTTATGGGTGTACCATCGACCCTAAATTCAATCATCATCGGGAATTTCTTTCTTAATGTCTTGTTTCAAATATTCCAGTTTTCTAAACAGTTCTTTAATCGGTAGGGCTGGCGGCTCTACCTCTTTCTTAATGGTGATCCGGTCAAACCAGTGGATAATTTGCTTTTTGTAGTACAGATTCCCCGTATAACTGGAAACAACCGGAAATTTCAGGATTCCGATTAACTCTCTTAATTGCATTCTGCAAATCCCGAATATTTCAAGTATTTCCGGCTCCGTAAATACTGATTTACTTTTCCAAATTTCGCTTTTAAATTGTGATTCTTTCACTGTGTTTGCTCCTTGCCCTGTGCCTCTGTTGGATTAGTGGATTTTACGCCTTCAATGATAGAATTTAGAGTTTCCAGAAAAACCGTATTCAGATTTCTAATCAGGCTCAAAACTACTGCAATTAGTTCAGATTTATTCAG
>JBGUXS010000074.1:0-1681 GCA_045118155.1 Alphaproteobacteria bacterium
GTCTTGCTTCGTAATATTCGGGCTTTAAAAAAAAGCCCTCATAAACTTCGCTTCGGTCACTCGTTTTCTACGGCTCGCTGCGGGGCGCTTACACTTCCTGGCTCACACAAGAAAACTTCGCCAATTTCATAAAAAGCAACCATTTCGGGTTGTTTTTTATTTTATTGCCCTGGACGTTTCCTAACGGAAACGAGGGGTGACAAAGAAGGAGAGGCAAACCGTCCCAAGCCCCCTCATCGGCCGATTGCATCGGCCAAGGTATGACGAGTGGGGGTGTCCAAGGCATGCCGTGCTGGAACGGGTGTTTAAAGCCCTTGACAATTTGTCTAAAATATAGTACAATATCTTTTATTTTGAAAAAAGGGTTCGGATGACACAAGAAGGAAGTTTTGAAGATTTAACGGATGATGCCCCTTTGTTTTATCGGGGGATTCAATTTACATTGGCGTCTTTGCCGGATAAAAAAACCGTTTATACTGATGAAGATGTACAGACCTTTGCGCGGTATATGACCGACTATATGCAAACGCCAGAGGGTTTGTCTTTATGTCAGCAAATTTTAATTCTAACGCCGCCGCCAACCACGGCCCAACAAGCTTTGACGATTCCGGTGGTGGTGGATGCATCGTTGTTTCAAGGGCAAAATGATCAAACCAGGGGGTTTTACCGCGGTGGATACCTTGTCTTAAAAGAAATGATAGGGATTCCTTTGGGGGTATTGCATCATGAAGGGATTCATAGGGTGCAAGGGCAAAAATATGCCGGCATTTTTGACTATGAAAACTATGCCAACTTGTTTGATTATTTTCGGTGTCAATTGTATGTGGAAGCTCAAGCGCACTTAAAGGAATCCTCTTTCCAAAAAAATCTGCCCGCCGATTGGCCGGTGCCGGTGCCAAAATCGGATTTATCTTTTGCTGGGATATGGACGATGCACCACAATATGTATCCTTTCCTTAGCCCGCTTGATATTCAAAAACGCACCAATGATACATATTTAAGGCGGCTTATGATTCCTGGGGAATGGGCCAAAATCTATCAAGGAAATTTTTTGAACGATATCAAAAAAATGATGCCATCCGAAGATCACCCTTTTGGGAAAGTGCTGTTTTTCCTGGGGGATAAAGGGACGGAATTTTTAAACTCTATGCGCGCGGAACTCACCCAAATAGGGGTGATGTCCGATACATTGGCTGAACTGGATCGCAAAGCGGCGGAATTAACAATGCAGGCCCTTCCTTTGCAACAGGGGATTTTAACGGATTTGGAAGGGGTGCATACGGCTATAATTGATTCTATGATTATGCCCCCGTCCGTGACCCCACAGAATAACCCCATGTTGAAGAAAATGTTAACCATGCTGAAAAAAATCAAGAAGACAAAACGGATACATCAAGAAACGATGAAGCATCTGTTGCAAGAATATGGTGTCCCCCCTGTCCGTGTGGCTAAATCAAAGGATAATTTTGAAAATAATTCTAAGGGAAAGACACTTAAATAATCCTTTTGTGATGTCGTCTAAACTTTTTAAAAATACTTGACATAAAATGTGTTTTCTATTAAACTTGTAAAAATTTTTTTAAATCGTTTTTAAAGGAGGTATTCATGATTGATAATGCAACCAACCCTTTGTTAAAGGCCGTTTTAGAAGAAGATATTGATGGGGTTAAAAAGGCCATTG
>JBGUXS010000075.1:0-20218 GCA_045118155.1 Alphaproteobacteria bacterium
CGAATGATACTTGTTGTTCAATTCCATTGTGATCTTTAGTGCTTCTTGCCCGTATTCATAAAAAGATTGCAACAAATCCGTGCCGAAAATCATCGGGGTTCCCTTTTTCATTAAAGTTCTGATTTGCGCTATGCTTAATATTTTTTTCTGCATTTTGCCTCCCTATAATAGATCATGCTTGTTTAGGTATTCTAAAAGCGCTTCGCACCCATCCACGACATCCCAATACGTGTCTTCAAAATTGCCCGTGTACCATGGGTCGCGGATAGGGCGAGGGTGCGCCGTAAAGTCTAATAACCGATGCACTTTATGGTCTTTATCGCCCCCGAAAATCGCTAAAATATCCCGCACGTTAGTATCGTCCATCGCCAAGATATAGTCAAATTTTGCGTAGTCGCTAGGGCGCAAGTAATGGGAAAAATGCGGGGTAAATGGCACGTTCATCTGGCGCAGCATATCCGCGGCACGATAGTCCAACCCTTCGTGACACAGTTCGTTATATTTTTCGGTGGCGGCGGAAGCGATTGTAAAGTGATGGGCTAGCCCCCGTTCGGCGACCAGTTGTTTCATCACAAACTCCGCCATCGGCGACCGACATATATTTCCCAAACAGACGAATAAAAGACGAATCATAGCAGGGAATTATAAATGGAATGAACTAAAATTGTCAATCTTATTTCCCTTGCTTGTTAGAATATAGTTGATTATGATAAAAGGAGATTAACAAAAGGAGAAAACTATGTCTGAAAATAAAAATATATCAACAGAAATAGAGGTAGAAGGTGATGACAGTGGTGAATTTACAGACTTATCTGGACAGGAGATTTTAACACAATCTAAGGATTGGACTATTGGGAGTTTAAACAACAAATACATAAAAGGAAGTATAGATTTACAGCCTGATTTTCAAAGACAATTTGTCTGGGATGATAAGAAGGCAAGCGCATTAATAGAAAGTATCTTACTGGGAATACCTCTGCCAATTATTTATTTTTCAGAAGCCAATGATTCTAAATTGACGGTTATCGATGGACAGCAACGTCTAACTTCAATTTTTAGTTTTTATGCAGGAAAATTTCCTGATGGGCGTGAATTTAGATTAAAATCATTAAAGGTGCTTCCAGAATTAAATAGGTTAGCATACAAAGATTTACCTCAAGCATATCAGGAAAAATTTGAAGACTACGCCGTGAGAGTGATTACTATTTTAAAAGCAAGTGGCCAAGATATAAAATTTGATATATTTGAACGCTTGAATAGTGGTTCCGTAGCATTAAACGATATGGAATTGAGAAATTGTATTTACCGTGGAGAGTATATTGATTTTATTAAGGAACTCTCAAAAAACAAAACATTTAGAAAATTGGTTGGATTAAGAAAAGAAGAAAAACGGATGAAAGATGTGGAATTAGTGTTAAGATTTTTAGCATTTTCTCATACGAGCTATCTTGATTATTCTGCCCCTATCAAGAAATTTTTAAATGAGGATTGTGAGAAATATAGAGATAAGTGCACAAAAGATTTTGAAGAAGATTTGCAGAAATTTAAGAAAGCTTTGGAATTAATCAATTCTCTATTTGGAGAACACTCATTTAAGAGATATTATACGGACTACAAGAATTCAACGTGTAGATGGGAAGATAAGAAATTTAATGTATCTTTATTTGATATTTTTATGTGGGTCTTTTCTAGGCAAGATAAAAATAAAGTTATGAGAAATGCTGATTTAATTAGGGAAGCAACTATAGACTTAATGATTAATGACCGAGAGTTTGAAGATTCTATCACAAAAGCCACAAGTGGAAACAATCAGGTTAAAACAAGGTTTGATAAATATAGAACGCTTGTAGAGAGTATTTTAGCCAAGGATGAGACGCAAGAAAGATGTTTTTCTTTTGAGTTTAAGCAAAAGATGTTTGATAAAAATCCAACTTGCGCGATTTGTGGTCAGCGTATTATGAGTGTTGAAGATGCTGCAATTGATCATATTGAACAGTTTTGGATGGGTGGAAAAACGACACCTGATAATGCTAGGCTTACTCATAGATTTTGCAATAACTCTAGAAGAAGAAAAGAATAATAAATTATGGTAAAACTACCATGTAAAAAAGATTAAATTTATTGAAAAATGAGTTTGGGGTAGACTGTTTTTTCATTTTCCCTTTTGTTTTCTCTGAAGTAAACCTTTTAAAAAGGAGAAAGTAATAATAAGTTTCCTTTTTAAAGAGGCTGAGAGTTTTTCTATACCTTCTTCAATAAAACCGGTAAAATCTTTTGCATCAGCAAAATAATTTTTATAAGCTTCCATAATACTTTTTTTGTCACTACTTTTTACTAACACGATATCATCTTTAGGATATAGTTTTTCTAGCTCAAAATAACGAGAATTTGCCTTGGATAAACTATTAAATCCCTCTAATTCAGAATATGGCTCCCCATTTTTCATCATGAAATGAATAATGAGATTATGTTTGAAAATTTGAGGTATTTTTGAAAGTATTTTTAATTGTTTCAATCTTTGTAATAAGTGCGTATCATTTTCCAATCTTTTGAAACCTGAAATCAATTCGCGATTTGTTAAAAAATGTTTACATGATGTTTTATTCTCATAAGCACGCGCGATGATCTCACTTGCATATTTGAAAAATTCTTGTTGCTTTTTGTTCCCTTGACTAAATTTTGTTCGAGAATTTGTTAAATAATCTGCAATTTCTACAGCAGTTGCCCAAGCATGTTGATAAATTGTTCTATATTGAATTTCAATAAGTAAACCATCCCATTTATTGGAGCGATCAGTCCCTTTTTTACTTTTATATGCATAAACATCGTGAATTCCTCTATAACCGCTTTCTTTAGGATTTTGCACATAATCTTTATATTGTTCTTTTTTGCGTGTATGTTGGAGAGCAGTAGAAGAGTGTAAAAGGTGAATATAATTCATCATGTCTTCTTCTTTACGAAAAATAAGACGACAGCCAGCGATATCATGCATTCTAGTTAATTGCATGCCAGGAAATCTTTTTAACTTATCATAGATTGTGTTTTTTCGTTTTTGTCGTTGTGCAAAACAAATCTTTTTCCCTTTTATTCTCCTTCTTAAAATAACTTGCCATGTGTTGATTATATGTGTATGAGAAGCACGCCAATTTTCTACGACTTTTTCATCTTCTGCGGAACAAATCCCATGATGTTGATTTAAATCCCGAGAAATATTTTTTGCACAGTTGTTTATTCTCTGTTTAGAATAAAGGGGATATATTTGTCTCCTGTCCTTTATTTTTTCCATATTATTCCTTCTCTCTTTGTCAAATAATTACTTTCCCCTTACTCTCCGCCGCGGAGGGAAAAGGTGGAAAATAGGTTTTTTAGGCGATCTAAAAATGCTTGGTCTTTTTGAAAGGCGTGAATGTCGGCATCTGTGGGTGGATGTTTATCCCCAGGGAACGTGCGATACAGTTGCAACGCAAAGTTTTTAACCCCGCGATCATGCAGGTCTTGTGCAATCGTTTCTATATCCGCCAATGTTAAAAAACGCGGGTCGGCGGTGGTGCGGGCTTCAAACGCTTTCTTATGGTCTATCAGCATTTTCACACATTCTTGCACGGCCCCCGGTAATCCCGCCATTGGGGAAATATACCCATACTTTTTCCACGGTGCTTTGACGTCCAACCCCACCCAATCTATGTAGGGGAGCAGTTCTTTCAGTTGTTCTGGATACGCCCCCGACGTATGAATACCAACCTTTAAACCCAAAGCTTTAGCTTGTTTGGCTTTGGTCGTAATATCGGGTTGCATCAGCGGTTCCCCGCCCGACAGCACCACGGCATCTAACAGACCTTTGCGCCGTTTTAGGAAAATCAAGATATCTTCCCATTCTTCGGTTCCCGTTTTGGTAAAGTCTTGCAAGTCCGGATTATGGCAATACGGGCATTTCAGCGGGCACCCTTGGAAAAACACGACCGCCGCAAGGTGTTCGGGATAGTCTATGGTCGTAAAGGGAACAAAGCCGGCTATGTGGGACATTTTTGGAACCTCCGCATACTATTCTAACATAAAAGACGATAAAAATAAAGTTGATTTTTGGACAATTTTTGGATAAAATAAAGGGAAAGTTTAACTGAAAGGACAGCTGATGACAAGTTTGCTGACGGCCTTAAAGGCGTATAAAGAACCGCGGATTTTCTTGTTTTTCTTTTTGGGGCTTGCCTGTGGAATACCGTTTTCTTTGGTGGGAAATACCCTAAAAACCTGGATGACCGAAGGGGGGATGACGCTGGAAAGCGTTGGGTATCTCAGTTTAATACTGCTGCCGTATTCGTTGAAATTTTTGTGGGCGCCGGCCATTGACCATGTGCGGATTAAGGGCTTGTCCACTAAGTTCGGGCAGAAAAAAACATGGGGATTTTTGGCGCAAATCGGCTTGATGATTAGTGTGCTAGGTGTGGCGGCGTCGGGGCAACAACAATCTATGATTGGGTTGTTCTTTTGGGGCTTTTTGACGGCCTTTTTCGCGGCAACCCAAGATATCGTGGTGGATGCCCTTAGGATTGATACGTTGCAGAAAAAAGAACTTGGGGAAGGGGCCGGAACGTATCAGTTGGGGTATCGGCTGGGGATGCTATTTTCGGGCGCGGTCTTGTTGTGGTTGTCGGGGGTGCTGGATTGGGTAACGGGGTATGTGTTCACCGATGTGTTGATTTTGTTCGGTATGCTGGCGTTATTCTTTATTCGGGAACCTGTGCGTACCCGCCGTGTGCAAACCTTTAAAAAGATGGTGGTGAATCCGTTTAAGGACTTTGTGCAACACAATTATCATTGGGGGTTGTTGTTAGCGTTTATTATTTGCTATAAGCTGTGTAATACGGTGTTGGGGGCCATGGCGTATCCGTTTTATATTGAAGCGGGATTTACTAAGAAAGCGATTGCGCTGGTATCGGGAACGTATGGGGTCGGGGTAACGCTAATTGGGATTCCTATCGGGGGTATTTTGGCGTATAGATTAGGGGCGCTAAAAAGCTTGTGGTACCTCGGGTTTGTGGAAATCGCAACATCGCTAGCGTTTATGTTTTTGGCGTGTGCCGGGGTTAGCTTGCCGATTTTCCTAATGGTCATTACTTTTGATAATATCGTGGGGGGGATGGGATCGGCCGTGTTTGTGGCGTTCTTGTCGTCCTTGTGTCAACGCGAATATTCGGCAACGCAATATGCCCTGCTGACGTCCATTATGGCCATCACAACATCCTTTTTGGCATCCTTAAGCGGACATTTAGCGGCGCTACTTGGGTGGCCATTGTTCTTTGCTACGACGGGGTTATTTATGATTCCGGCGTTGATGATGTTAAAAAAGCTAATGAAGAAAGGGTTTTAGGTGAAAAATAAAAAGGTCAAAGAATTGTTTTTGCGCTTGAAAGCGTGGGGGTATCGGATGACGCATACGTCTATGTGGGGGGATGCTATGACGGCGTTGGCGTTGTTCACGGTCAGTGTTGTTATTTTGTTATTTACACTGGAAATGTTGGGCAGTGTGATGCCAGATCCTAGGTTGTTTCGTTTAGACAGCCAATGGTATCGGGAAATTGTGGAACGGGGCTATTTGACCGAAAGTCAAGTTTGGACACAAAAAGGAATTGCAAATTGGGCATTTTTCCCGTTGTTGCCAATGTTGGCCAAGGGGTTGTTTTACCTAGGAATCCCCGCATTTAATGCGTTGTTTTTTGTGGCGGGTATTTTTTTCTTTTTAAGTATTTTGATTTTTATCCGATTTGTCCGGATGCATAACAAAGAGATTCCCCCTTATATCGCGGGCGGGGTGCTAGCGTTTATGCCGTTTTCTATTTATGCCTTTACAGGGTATAGCGAAGCACCTTTTTTCTTTTTCAGCATCTTGACCTATATGTTGTTTAAAAAAGAGCGGTATTTTTTGGCAGGATTATCGGGTATTTGCTTAACGGCAAGCCGGGTTCTTGGGGTTTTGTTGATTCCGGCGTTGGCGTTGCCACTGATTAAAAAGTTTTGGAAAATGTCCCGTAAAAAGCAAATTAATATTGTGCTATCTTTAATGATGATGCCCTTAGGATTGGCGGGTTTCATGGTATATTTGCATTATCACATGGGGGATGCTTTGGCGTTTCAGCACGTGCAATCGGTGTGGGTAACAACCCCAACGTATAATCCGTTTATAACGCTGAAAAACGGTTTGAACGCGGCGTTGACGGATAAGTATTTTTGGTTTGCTTTGTTTTCTTTAGGGTCTTTTGCTTTAAGTGCTTGGTATGCCTTTAAAAAGCAATATACGTTGGCGATTTTCTTGTTTCTTTACACGTTGTTGCCGGTATCAATCCGCTTGTTTTCATACGCGCGGTATGCATTTTGGGCATTCCCGTTTACGTTATTCTTGGCGCAAGTTTGTGCCCATAAAAACTGGGCGCGCTATTTGTTTCCAGTGATGCAAATTTTATTAGTGTTTGTGTATTATGCCTGGATGAAAGGGGCTTCATGGACAATTTAAGTAAGATAAAAATAGGGGTTATCGCCCTGTTGGGGGTGTTTTATATTTGGGTGTTTAGTTTGTGTTTCCGCCCCCATGTTTCCCAATATTATCGGGATTTTTATATGACAAGAAAAGTGCATTTTTCCTATGGGTTGTTGCATAGATTGACCACCCCCCCACAAGAAAATGTCATTTATGATTTAACGGCAGAATTTAATGGTATTATCGGTACAACGGCCTATACCCAAGATAAAACCTTTGTTCAGGAACTTGTGTTTAAACGTCCTGAAACAAGAAATATGAACTTGGTGGTGGATTTGACGGGATATAATCCGCTAGAAGCTAAAAAACTGGTTGCCTATCTTAATGGGTATGTGTTGGGGGTTTGGGAAATCAAAACGCAAGGGGTTTATGCTAAGATCATCATCCCCGTCACCCAAGAACAAATGATGAATAAAGAATTTGTGCATATCTTTTTGGAAATGGCAGACGTCATGCCATCAACTGAGCATTTCTTCCAAGCCACCTCGTTCCAGCTGGTGCCGGTGAAAGAATAAATAAGTATTTAAGATTTTACTTTTGTGCGACGGTTTGTTCACAGGGACCGCGTGTTTCGGCATAGGTAGATAATTTATCTTCCCCGAAATACACTAAGGTGGCGCAATCATGCTTGCGATAAGTCCATAGTTCGTAAGGAGATTCGGTGCGAATGGTTTCGGGTTTGCCTAAAAGGGCACGGACTTGTTCCCCCGTTTTATTTCCTAAATACCTCACTTCCCGGCGCGGAGCCATAATGGAAGACGTGCTTTGACATCCCACAAGGGCCATTAACCCAATACAAGCTAAGACATAACGCATGAGACCCCTCCTTTCTTCCCTTTTAGACTAAACGGAATTTTGGAAAAATCAAGCCCTATTTTTGAAAAAAGAGAATCCGGTTAATGCCCCCGTAATCGGGAAAGATTTTTTGAAGGGAAAAGCCCGCTTTTTGAAAAAGGGTAATCACGTCTTGTTCTTGCCCTTGACCGATTTCAAGGAACAACGCCCCCCCCGCTTTTAATAAAGCCCCCACGGAATGGGCCAAAGCCCGATAAGCGTTTAAACCATCTGGACCACCATCTAAGGCCAAAACGGGGTCAAAATGGGTGCCTTTATCAAGTTCCACTAAATCCCCGGTCTTAATGTAAGGGGGGTTAGAAAGAATAATATCAAAACGCCCCAAATTATGTCCCCATGTTGGATCATAAAAATCCTGTTGATACAATGTAGCGGGTAGGTCTTTTAAATTTTCTTTGGCAATTTGAAGGGCTTTTGGGGAAATATCAATGCCAACCCCTGTGGCCCCCCGATATTCGGTAAGTAGCGAAGCCAACAAACATCCGCTGCCCGTGCCAATATCCAAGATTTTTAACGGGGCATTTTTATCGGGAAAGGTTTTTAAAACGGCCTCTATCAATACTTCTGAATCTGGGCGCGGGTCTAAGACATCAGGGCTGACTTTAAAATCCCCTTTCCAAAAGCCCTTGTGCCCCATAATTTTGGCATACGGTTCGCCCTTGGCACGTCGCACCAAAAAATCATCCCACTTTGGGGGATTAACTTCGGTATCATACCACAAAACTTCCAGTTCCGGGCTTGTCGTATAAGGGGTTAATTCTTGGATACGTTTTTTGCGGTCCATTAGTCAATCTCGGCAAGGCGTTTTAATTGATCGTCTTCAATAAGGGCCTCAATAAATTCATCCAATTCCCCTTGCATAACGGATTCAATCTGATAAACCGTTTTGTTAATGCGGTGATCGGTCACCCGCCCTTGCGGAAAGTTATAGGTACGAATACGTTCAGAACGATCCCCACTGCCAACTTGTGTTTTCCGGCTAGCCGACAGAGCATCTTGTTCTTCCTGACGTTTTTTATTATACAAAATCGTTCTTAAACGCAACATCGCTTTATCGCGGTTTTTAAATTGCGACCGTTCTTCTTGACATTCCACCACAACGCCGGTGGGCTTGTGAACAATCCGAATGGCACTGTCGGTGGTATTAACGTGCTGTCCGCCTGCGCCAGAAGACCGACACGTAGAAATTTCCAAATCATCGGGATTAATCACGATATCAAATTCGGATGCTTCGGGCAAAATGGCGACCGTTGCCGCCGATGTATGTAACCGGCCGCCGGATTCTGTTTCCGGAACCCGTTGCACCCGATGCACACCAGATTCAAATTTAAGCCGAGCAAACACACTATTCCCGGAAATACGGGCCACCGCTTCCTTACACCCGCCAAGACCTGTGTCCGTATAGCTGATGGTTTCAAACGTCCACCCGCGCAAGGCCGCATAGCGTTCGTACATGCGAAAGAGTTCCGCCGCAAACAACGAGGCTTCTTCCCCACCGGTGCCGGCACGTACTTCCAGCATAGCGTTCTTTTCATCGGCTTCGTCTTTAGGCAGCAGTAAAATTTTAAGTTGCTGTTCCAGTTTTTCCAGCTTTTCTTTGGCCGCATAAAATTCTTCGTTGGCGAGTTCTTTCATATCCTTATCCAAGGTATCATCGTTTAGCATTGCCCCCGCTTCTTCCTTGTTTTTTAAGGTGTTTTGATAATCTTTGGCAACCGCCACAATAGGTTCCAACGTCCCCAATTCCTTGGAAAGTTTTACAAACTCTTCTGGGGATTGTGGAACGTTTAAGGCCTGAGTCAGCGCATTGGCCCGATCAATCAATGTCGTTAGTTTTTCCGTCAGATCCATGTATTCTCCCTTTTGCAACACATTTTCTAAATAAATTAAAACGATAAGGATACCTTATACGTTCTAACAAAACTTCGGCCTTTTCAAAGCCTGCCCCTAAAGAATTGGCATAATGGGCATCATCACTTAAAACAACGGGGATTTTAGCTTTTTTAAGTTCTTCCAAAATCCAAATACTGGGATGAGGTTCTTCTAATTTTGTCCCAAACCCTGAGGTGTTAATTTCCACCGGCATATTGGCCTTTTTAATTTCTTCAATGACGGCCTTTTTTTCATCCTGGAACAACGTGCCGTCTTCCACCCCATAGCGCCGCTGGACATCCATGTGCGCTAAAAAGTCAAAGTATCCAGTGCGGATCATGGCTTTTTGCCGTTCAAAATAAAGTCCCATATTGGCCCGGACGTCTTCCACAGGATAGGCCTTAGCATTATTGCGCCCATCAAAAAACAGGGGGCCTGTTTCATCTTTGCCCCAAACGTGGGTGCTACCGATCAAGTAATCTGCCCCCAGTGTTGGCACAAAGCGTTCAAACCACTTTTCCCATTTTGGATCCCGGAAATAATCCACTTCAAACCCCGCTAAAACAGGGAAGTCTTCTTCCTCGGCTACGGTTCGGATCGTTTCTACGGTGCTTTTAAAAACGGTTTCGGCTTTTTTAAAATCGTTAAAGAAACAAAGATGTGGCCGAATATCTGGGTGCACAATGAAGTGATTGGAAATCCCCATGTGTGTCCACCCTAATGCTTTGGCTTGGCGGATTAACTCCCTGATAGAATTAACCCCGTCATAGCCGGGATCAGGATGATCACACGCATCAAAACCACGAATGCCTGTTGCATTGGTGTGGGTATGGTAAGAAAAATTTTGAGGTAGTCTTTTTACAGACGGCTGTTTTGTAAGTGTTCTACTTCCTTTTAACATATGATAAAAATCCTTCTTTGAATAAAAATTAGACAAAGTATACCATACTCTCCCTGTTTTTTCAAGGGGGAATTTTTTTAGGGCTATTTTAAAGAAAATCTAGGCGTATAATTTAGGTTTTTTAAGATGTCTTCTGCCTGTTCAAAACCGCGCCCTAAATGGTCTATGTGGTGGGCATCATCACTTAAAACAACGGGAATATTGGCTTTTTGTAGTTCCTTTAAAATCCAAATACTGGGGTGCGGTTCTGCCATCCCCCTGGCTAGCCCAGATGTATTGACCTCTACCGGTAATTTGGCCTTGATGATTTTTTCAATAATTGCGTGTTTTTGTTCTTGGAATAAATTGCCATCTTCTACCTGATAGCGCCGCCCCACATCCATGTGGGCCAAAAAAGTAAAGTATCCACTTTCTACCAAGGCTTTTTGGGTATCAAAATAAAACCCCATATTGGCCCGAATATCTTCTAAAGTGTAAGATTTGGCGTTGTTTTTTAATTCTAAAAATAAAAAGCCCGTTTCATCTTGCCCCCACACATGGGTACTGCCGATCAAGTAATCTGCCCCCAAGTTTAACACCACGTGTTCAAACCACTTTTCCCAAACGGGATCCCGGAAATAATCTACTTCAAATCCAACCAGCACGGGAAAGTTTTCTTTGTCGGCCGTCACTCGGATTTCATCAATGAGGCGTTTATAAACTTCGGTGGCCTGGTGATAATCCACAAAAACAGATCGGCGGGGGGTCTTAAATTCTGGATGTACAATTAAGTGATTGGAAATTCCCATGTGCGACCAACCTAGGGCTTTGGCCCGGTCAATCATTTCTTTAATGGAATTTTGCCCATCAAACTTCCCAAACGTATTGGTATGGGTGTGATAAGAAAAATTTTGGGACATCTAAAAACCTCCTAAACAATAGTAGGATAATAGCGTATTTTTGATTTTTTTCAAGAGCTAGCTACACAAGGCCAATAAAATCCCCGCCGCTAGCGCCGACCCGATACAGCCCGCCACATTCGGACCCATGGCATGCATCAGCAGCTGGTTGTTGGAATTATATTCTTGCCCCATTTTTTGGGCGACACGGGCGGCCATGGGGACGGCGGAAACCCCGGCGGCCCCAATAAAGGGATTGATTTTGTGTTTGGAAAATAAGTTCATCACTTTGGCCATGAGAACGCCCGAGGCCGTGCCTAAACAAAACGCCAATATCCCCAACACCAAAACGAACAAAGTGGTGCCTTTTAAAAACAAATCAGCCGATAGTTTTGACCCCACAGAAATCCCCAAGAAAATCACGGTGATATCCATTAAGGCCCCTTGCGCCGTTTTGGACAATCTGTCGGTGACCCCTGTTTCTTTGAGTAGATTTCCAAACATCAGCATTCCAATCAAGGGCAGGGATAAGGGAATAAAAATGGCCGTTAGTACCATCACAATAATGGGGAATAAAATTTTTTCTTTTTGTGATACTTCCCTTAGCTGTGTCATTTCAATTTGCTTTTCTTTTTTTGTGGTCAGCGCCCGCATAATCGGGGGTTGAATAACCGGCACCAAGGCCATATACGAATACGCCGCTACCGCAATCGCCCCCAACAGTTCTGGGGCCAAACGTCCCGCCACAAAAATAGAAGTTGGGCCGTCTGCCCCCCCGATAATGGCGATAGAGGCCGCTTGTTTTAGTGAAACCGAAAAGATATCGGGAAAATAGGTGCTGAACGCGCACGCCCCTAAAAAAGTTCCAAAAATCGCAAATTGAGCCGCCCCCCCCAGCAGCGCCGTTTTTGGGTTGGCAATCAAGGGACCAAAATCGGTCATCGCGCCAATCCCAATAAAAATAATTAAGGGAAAAATACCGGTTGGAATTCCAAAGTGATATAGGGTGTAGAGGAGTCCCCCTTCTTGCAGAAGCCCCGTTCCTGGCACATTGGATAAAAACCCCCCGATCGCAATCGGTACCAGCAAAAGCGGTTCAAACTTTTTCTTAATCCCTAAATAAAGCAGGCCCAAGCAAATCACAATCATAATAAGTTGCCCCAATCCTAATGGCAAAAACATGTCTTGGGGTGTATTTTGATGCAGGGCTTGGACAATTCCCATTTGATTAAAAATAGGGGCCAATATGGGAAAAGAAATGCCCGCTAAAAATAGACCAATAATGATTGTGGTGGCAAGGGTTAGGGCAATTAAGGGCGACATAAAAACCTCCTTTTTTCTTAAGCCAAAGTCATTAACGTTTGACCGGCTTTGACTTGATCCCCAGGGTGTACGGAAATCGTTTGAACGGTGCCAGCCGTGGGGGCTTTGACAAACGTTTCCATTTTCATCACTTCCAAAATACAGACATTTTGGCCGGCCCCTACGTTATCCCCTTCTTTGACAAGCAGTTTGGTAATTAGCCCTGGCGTTCCTGCTACAATAGTAGAGGCAGTGCCTTTTGGATCAGGACCAGACGTTGGTTTTACCCCACTTTGCGTAATTTCAAAAGGATAAACCGTGCCGTTCACGGTGGCCTGCGTTCCTTGAATATCCACGGTATAAGTTTGCCCGTCTAAGGTGATGGTGTAAGGACCTGTATCCTTGGTTCCTGGGGTAGAAGAAACTTGTTCTTTATACCGTACTTGCACTTTGCCTTGGCCTTTTAAGAACGCAATTCCCTTATCCCCACAGGACGCCACGATAAACGTGTTTTCATCCGTCACAGGAAGCCCTTCTTCTTTGAGGCGTCCTTGATAAAAAGCAGTGGATTTTTTGGGATTTGCATCGTTTAGCTCTAACACCGTTTTGGTGGTTGGGGTAAGTTGTAATTGCTCGGCCGCTATTTTAATCACTTCTTTATCAGGTTGGACTGGGGTTTTACCGAAATACCCTAAGACCATTTTTCCATACCCTTCGGCGATTTTTTCCCAAGGCCCATGGATGACATTGTTAAAGGCCTGTTGAAAATAAAATTGTGAAACGGGAGTCACAGACGTACCAAAGCCCCCTTTACGCACACATTCTTCCATGGCCTTGATAATATCGGTGTATTTATCCAAAAGGTTGTTATCCCTGAGCATCTGTGTATTGGCGGTTAACGCCCCCCCTGGCATCGGGGAAAACGGGATAAGGGGATCGGTATGCAGGGCCTCGGGGGGTAAAAAGTAATCTTTCAGGGCCTCTTTAAAATGCTCTTCGGTTTTCATGACGGCATCCACATCCACTTCCAATTCATACGGCATCCCCCGGAGGGCGTGCCATAAGGTCGCGATATCGGGTTGACAAGTCCCCCCTGATACCGGGGCCATAGATAGGTCCACCCGAGTTGCTCCAGCTTCAATGGCGGCCAAATAACAGGCAAGTCCCGTGCCGGCGGTTTCGTGGGAATGGAATTCTATCAGGGTTTTTGCCCCCACCAATTTGCGCACTCTGGAAATTGTTTCATAGACCACGCGCGGAGTTGTGGTGCCCGAAGCATCTTTGAAACAAAGGGAATCAAAAGGAATTTTGGCCTTAATAAATTTTTTAACTCTGTCCACATAAAAATCGGCCGTATGCGCCCCAGTACACCGCGGGGGTAGGGACATCATAGCAACCGCTAATTGATGTTTTAATCCCGCTTTTTTAATGCATTTAGCACTGTAAAGTAAATTATTCGGGTCGTTTAAGGCATCAAAGTTCCGAATCGTTGTCATGCCGTGCTTTTTAAATAAACGGGCGTGTAGGTTTATCATATCTGAACTTTGCGAATCTAGGGCCACAATATTGACCCCACGTGCCAAAGTTTGTAAGTTCACCTTTGGCCCCACGGTTTTGCGGAAAGTATCCATGACATCAAAGGCGTTTTCATTGTTATAAAAGAAACTCGCTTGAAACGAAGCCCCACCGCCTGCTTCAATGTTGGTAATACCAGCCGCCACCGCCTCTTTTACAATGGGCATATAATCCTTGGATAAAACCCGAGCCCCAAAGACCGATTGAAACCCATCCCGAAAAGCCGTGCAGAGTAAACTAATTTTTTGTGTCATTGATGTCCCCCATTTTTTTGACGATAAGCAATTGCTAAGACCGCCGCTATCTTTGAGGTATTAGAAGTTACTGGTACACTCAAACGCAATAATTCCATACAAACAATCAGCAAGGTTAAAATCACAAAAACCCCGCCCATACCGATAAACGTGATCATAAAAGCTTGTCCCATCGTTCCCCCTTTTTCTTTAAAGGTAAGCAAAAAAAGGGAACAGGTCAAGTGTTATTTATGGTCGGGCATCCAAGTTGTGGGATCGGCAATAATTTGTTCGCCTGTTTCCATGTTTTTTAGGGTGTTGTCGCTGTCAAACCAAACATAGGGGATCTTTTTATCGTTGGCATATTTTAGTTGCTTTTGCAATTTACCGCCTTCTAAATATAATTCGGTGTTGATGCCCCTAGCGCGCAGTTGTTTCCCTAGGTCAATCATTTTTTGTTTGTCTTCTTCTAAATTGACAACCAGAACTTGTACAGGGGATTTCCTGTTTGGACGCATAATGCCCTGATCAACAAGAAGGCCTAGAAGTCGCGAAATCCCAAACGTCATCCCCACCCCTGGGAGTTTTGTTTTGGTCATGGTGGATGCTAAATTATCATATCGGCCACCGCCCCCTAGGGAGTCTTTAAAATCTGAATTTCTAAGGGCCACTTCATACACACTGCCGGTGTAATAGTCAAACCCACGAATCAAGGATAAATCCACCACCACTGGGGCCGATGGGTTATAGGCCTTGATCCGATTAAAACAAAAGACAAGTTCATTTAGGCCCATTTCAAGCAAGTCATTTTTAATACCTAATGCCTTGATTTTATCTACAAAAGACGTATCTTCTGTTTTGATTTGACCCAAAGTTAGGAATAGGTTAATCGTCTTTGAATTAAGCCCGAGATCTGTTAATTCTTCCCGCACACCCTCTGGCCCAATTTTTAAAATTTTATCCAAGGCCCGTAAAATCGGGGTGGGGTCTTCAATTTCTAAACCCGCACAGAAGCCAGCTAAGACTTTGCGGTTGGATAGGCGCAATTCCACCTCTAACATACCGGTGCATTTTTGCAAAACTTCTAAGACAATCGCCGGAATCAACGCATCGTATTCTAGGGATAAGTTTTCCCGGCCAATTACATCAATATCGCATTGTTTGAATTGCCGATAACGTCCCATTTTGGGCCGTTCCCCCCGGAACGAATCTTGGATTTGATAGCGTTTGAAAGGAAAGGTCAGATCTTGTTCGTGTTGGGCCACATACCGCGCCAAAGGAACCGTTAAGTCATAGTGCAGACCATAGCGGGCTTCTTCTTCCCCCTTTTTATCTTGTAGGCGCCCTAAAACATACATTTCTTTATCGGAATCCCCACTTTTGGATAACAGAACTTCTAGCCGTTCCACAAGCGGTGTTTCAATGGAACAAAATCCGTGACGTTCAAAAATCTGACGGACTGTGTCTAATAGGTGCTGTTCCACCAAACGCATTTCGGGTAAAAATTCTGGGAAACCCGTAATCGGGGTTGGTTTAATAAGTGGTGCCATGTTCTATCCTCTCTTCCAATAGGGTAAGAAGTATAAGAGCAAAAACTTAAAAAGTCAACTAAGCCGTAAAGCGTTCCATGAACTTAACGACCTCTTGCCCAATTTCATCAAGCTTTGCGGTATCTCCTTTGGCCTTAGCCGCCGCGATAATAAAGCGCCCAACGGCCTTGGCATCTTCTTCCTTAAATCCTAAGGTGGTGATAGAGGGGGTCCCCAGACGAATACCGGACGGATGCCACGGTTTCAAATCCCCTGGAACGGCGTTTTTATTGGCGACAATGTGGGCGCGTTCTAGGTCTTTTGCAAAAGCCGATGCATCTTCCACTTGCACGTCGGGGGCGCTGTGCACCACATCCATTAAAATTAAGTGATTTTCGGTGCCCCCCCCAATTAAATTAAAACCGGCTTGTTTTAATGTGTCGGCCAACGCTTTCGCATTTAGGACAACTTGGCGCGCATAGTCTTTATAAGCCGGACTTAAATCTTCCTTTAATGCTACCGCCAAAGCCGCCATGGTGTTCATGTGTGGCCCGCCTTGCAGGCCTGGGAACACGGCTTTATCAATTTGTTTGCCGTATTGTTTTTTGCACACGATAATCCCCGCCCGGGGGCCCCGTAAAATTTTATGGGTCGTGGTGGTAATAACATCAGCATGCGGAAAAGGATGCGGGTGTTGCCCCGTCACGCACAAGCCTGCAATATGGGAAATGTCGGCTACTAAAATAGCGTTATGCTTTTTAGCAATTTGCCCAAACCGTTCAAAATCAATCGTTAAAGGATAAGCCGTTGCCCCACAAATAATCAATTTAGGATGGCATTTATCCGCCAAAGCTTCAATGGCATCATAGTCAAGTTGCCCTTCGGGATTTAAACGATATTGAACGGCATTAAAAAAGTGGCTAGTCACACTGACCTTATGACCATGCGTTAAATGTCCCCCATCGTCAAGGGCCAAGCCCATAAAGGTATCCCCAGGTTGTAAAAAGGCCGATAAGACCGCTAGATTGGCTGGGGCCCCAGACAAGGGCTGTACGTTGGCATGATAGGCGCTGGGGTCATCCGTAAAAAGGTCAAGGGTTCGTTGAATGGTCAGGCGTTCTAGTTGATTGGTAAACGCTTGCCCTTGGTAATACCGCCCATCCCCTTCTTGACGGTCGTCATCTTTCCATAAATAAGGGTATCCTTCGGCATACTTGTTTGTGAAAGCCGAAGCTAGGGCCGCTGCCACTGCCGGGGAAACGATATTTTCCGATGGAATTAAAGGAATATAGGTGCTTTGCCGATCCCGTTCTTGACGGGCCAAAGTCGCAACTTCTTCATCTTCGGCCGCAATGATATCTAGGGTGTTGGCAAGTTGTTTGTAAAGCATGGGGGAACTCCTTTCACAATATAGTTAAACAATTGCTCCCACCATAGCACAAACGTTTTTTTTTGCAAGTTTTTTATGGACGAAGAAAAAACTTGATTTTTAGAAGAAGTTCTTCTATAGTGTGAAAAAATTTTTAAGGAGGTTTTTTATGTTTATTTCGTCTGCTTGGGCGCAAAGTGTAGGGGCCACCCCACAAGGTGGGGGCTTGTCCAGTTTGTCCTTTATGCTGATTGTTTTTGTGGTGTTCTATTTTGTCCTTATTCGGCCCCAACAAAAGAAGTTGAAGCAACATGAAGCGGCTTTAAAAGGTATTGTGCGGGGGACGAAAGTGATTATTAGTGGCATTGAAGGAACCGTCACAAAAATCATAGACGAAGATAAAGTTGAAGTTGAAATCGCCCCCGGCATTAAAGTTGTTGTTGTGCGGGGATATATATCGGCGGTGGTTATACCGGAAAGGGGTAATAAGTAATGTTTGGATATTCTAAGATTAAAGCATGGTTTGTAATTGGGGTTATGGTGTGGGGCATTATTTTCGCAATTCCCACGTTTATTCCAAGGGCGGTCTTTTCCGATTTTCCCCCTAAAGTTCAAGAATGGTTTAAACCCGTGACCTTAGGGTTAGATTTGCAAGGGGGATCTTATTTATTGATGCAAGTGAATACCGCTGAATTGGTCAAGGAAAAATTGACCTCTTTAGGGGAATTGACAAGGGCTTCTTTACGGTCAGAACGGATTCGCTTTTCGGGGTTAACCGTGCAAGAGGACACATTAAGTTTCCGGGTTTTAGAGACCAAAGACGTGTCTAAAGTGCGGGAAATTGTGCGTAAGCAAGAATCTGTTCCTTTGCTGATTGATACCCATGAAAATGAAATTACGGTGAAGTACACCGATGTTGCAATTGAAGAGTTAGAACGTCAAGCGGTAAATCAATCTTTGGAAATTGTGCGGCGCCGGATTGACGAACTCGGCACCAAAGAACCCCAAATTCAACAACAAGGGGCGAATCGGATTGTGATTCAATTGGCGGGGGTTCAAGATCCAGCTGAAGTGAAAGAAATGATGGGAAAGACGGCTAAAATGACGTTCCATTTAGTGGATGAAGATACCTCGTTAGCCGAAGCACAAATGGGGAAATTACCGTTGGATTCTATGATTGTGTCAGGGGATGAAACGGGGCCGATTGTGTTGAAAAGATCCCCTGTGGTATCTGGGGCAGATTTAGAAAGTGCCAAAGGGGGCTATGGGGAACAAGGGGCCCCAGTGGTGGAATTTAGCTTTAAGTCCACAGGGGCTAAAAAATTCGCCCTGGCAACCCGTGAAAATGTTGGGCGACGCCTTGCAATTGTTTTAGATGGTGAGGTTATCAGTGCCCCAGTCATTAATTCCCCAATTACAGGGGGTAAGGGGATTATTTCCGGCAACTTTACGGTGCAATCGGCCAATGATTTGGCGTTGTTATTGCGCTCTGGGGCATTGCCCGCCCCGTTGGAAGTCGTTGAAGAACGGGTCGTGGGCCCTGGTCTTGGGGAAGATTCCATTAAGGCCGGAACGTCAGCTTGTTTGATCGGGATTATGATTGTGGCTGTGGTCATGATTTTGTTGTATGGTTGGACATTCGGAATGGTGGCCAATGTGGCCTTGTTAGGCAACGGTATCTTGTTAATGGCTCTGTTAAACGTCTTAAATGCGACCTTAACTTTGCCAGGGATGGCGGGAATTGCCTTGACGATAGGGATGGCGGTGGATGCCAACATCATTATCTTTGAACGGATGAAGGAAGAAAAACGTAAAGGCGTTAGTCATCCCAAGGAAGTGATTGAACGGGGCTTTAAAGGGTCATCGTCGGCGATTATGGATGGACAGCTTACCACCTTGTTTGCGGCGTTATTCTTATTCTGGCTAGGATCTGGCCCTGTGCGTGGATTTGGGGTAACCTTAGGGTTAGGGTTGCTCACGACCTTGTTCACAGCGGTGTTTATGACGAAATTTTTGCTTTTGATTTGGTATACCGTCACCAAACCCAAAGAAATTAAACTGTAAGGGGAAAGAAGATGAAGTTGTTTAAAGATAAAGTGTTTAACATCAATTTTGTAAAATACAGAAAATTGTGTTTTGGGTTGTCGGTGTTTTTGCTGGCGCTTTCCCTATTTGCCTTTTTGGGTAAAGGTCTGAAATACGGGATTGATTTCCAAGGGGGAACATTGGTGGAAGTATCTTCTTCTGCCCCCATTGATATCGCAAAAGTGCGATCGGACCTTAGCTTCTTAGAGGATTTATCGGTGCAGACATCTGGGGCCGAAGGGAAAACCTTGCTGATTCAAACCAAAGGGATTGCAGGTATGTCCGGGGCGCAAGTTGTTCAAAAAATCAAACAAACTTTAGGACCTGACTATCGGTCCGAACGGGTAGAAGTGATTGGCCCCAGAATCGGGAAAGAACTGAAAACCAAAAGTTTGTTGGCATCTATTTTCGCCTTGCTTGCCATCACGATTTACATTTGGGTGCGGTTTGAATGGCCATTCGCCATAGGGTGTTTGGTGGCTTTGGCCCACGATTTAGTGATTGTGGTGGGCTTGTTTGCCTTACTGGGATTTGAATTTGATATGGTGGTTGTGGCTGGGCTTTTATCCTTGGCCGGGTATGATTGTAATGATACGATTGTAACGTATGACCGGATTCGGGAAAATTTGAAAAAGTACCGGAAAATGGAAGTCAATGCTTTGCTCAATCAAAGTAATAACGAAACCCTGTCGCGGACGATTTTCACATCCTTGACGACATTGGCGGTGATTTTGACTCTTGTTATTTTCGGGGGACAAACGTTGTATGGTTTTTCTATGGCGATGTTGTTCGGAACGATTTTAGGAACCTATTCTTCCATTTTTATCGCCGTTCCTATCTTGTCTTACTTTGATATTAGATCTACGGGCAAAACCGACAAGCCCTTGGCTTAAATTAAAAAGAACCCTATATCAATAAAGGGGTATCCATGCGGGGAAAAGTTATTGCGGCAACGGTTGGTTTTAGCTTGATGTGTTGCGCGTTGGCTATGCAGGCACCAGCGTGGGTGGATATTTTTTTAGGGGCATCGGCCTCAGGATTCACGTTTCTATGGGTATCGGCGTTAACCCTTATGGTGGGATGGGGG
>JBGUXS010000076.1:0-11561 GCA_045118155.1 Alphaproteobacteria bacterium
ATTCCGGACGCACTAACCCCCGTGCGTCCAATTCGTACCACCATAAAAAAATCCCCAATTATGGGGATTTTTATGGTGCCGCTGGTGCGAATCGGACGCACGACCCCTTCCTTACCAAGGAAGTGCTCTACCACTGAGCCACAGCGGCACAAGATAACGGGAATTTTATCTTAAAAAATTTCCTCTGTCAAGGTAAAAAACGTTGCCCCGTTTCCTTTTTTCAAAAAACAAAAATCTTCCTTGACTTTTAAGGCCCTTGGGTTAGGATGAAGAAATTGATTGATAGGAAAGGATGGAAAATGAAAGTCGTTATTATCGGAACAGGATATGTGGGTCTTCCAACCGGGGTTGGGCTTGCAGAGTTAGGACACACCGTTGTTTGCATTGACAAAGATGAGGCTAAAATTAAAAAACTAAATGCTGGACAGCTTACCTTGTTTGAAAGCGGTTTAGAAGAATTGTTCAAAAAAAATATTGCCGCAGAACGCTTAACATTTTCCACCACCTTACAAAATCATATCCCAGGGGCAGACATCGTTATCTTAGCCGTTGGCACCCCCCCACATCCCGTTACAAAAGAGGCCGATTTAAGCTTTATTTACGCCGCTGTGGAAGAAGTTGCCCCTTTATTAAAAGACTACACCGTATTGGCCACAAAATCCACAGTACCTGTTGGGACAGGGGATAAAATTGAAGCAATTTTGGGAAAAACAAACCCAAAAGCCGATGTAGATGTTGTGTCGTTACCAGAGTTTTTACGGGAAGGATTTGCCATTCATGATTTCTTTCATCCCGATCGCATTGTGATCGGCACAAAAGCCCCCAAAGCCATTAAAATCTTAACCGATCTTTATCGGCCACTGGGGGAAGATATCCCCCTGCATATCGTCAGTCGGCGTTCCAGTGAAACCATTAAATACGCTTCCAATGCCTTCCTAGCGGTTAAAATTCACTATATCAATGAAATGGCGAATTTTTGTGAAAAGACAGGGGCAGATATTAGCGAAGTTGCCAAAGGCATGGGGCTAGATTCCCGCATTGGTCCTAAATTTTTACAAGCTGGTCCCGGCTATGGGGGCAGTTGTTTTCCTAAAGACACGAATGCAATGGCTTACATGGGACGGGAAGCGGGGGTTAATTTATCCCTGATTGAAACCACCATTTATGGCAATGATACCCGCAAACAACAAATGAGTATCCGGATTATAGAAGCCCTAAAAGACATCCCTCACCCAAAAATTGCCCTGTTAGGCTTAGCGTTCAAAGGGGGAACAGACGATTGCCGAGAAAGTCCCGCCGTTCAAATTATTGGACACCTTGTGGGAACGGATGCCGATTTAGTGGCCTTTGATCCCCAAGCTATGGAACAAGCAAAGAAAATTTTAGGCGATAACGTCAACTATGCCCCAGATGCTTATACGGCCGTTCAAGGGGCCGATGCTGTGGTCATTTTGACAGAATGGACGGACTTTAAAACCCTAGATTGGGATAAAATTAAACCCTTAATGCGTACACCACGGGTCTTAGATTTTAGAAACTTGTTGGATAAACAAGCCCTAAAAGAAAAAGGGTTTATTTATCAAAAAATAGGTTAAAAAAATCTTGACATAAACGAATTTTTGTATATAGTTCCTCTCAAAAAAAGATGGAGGAAGTATGTATGAAAATCACAAAGATATTGTTATGATTAGAACCTATAATTCCGAAGCCACCCTTGGCCCCACGGTTGAACGTGTTTTTTCCTTAATGCCAGAGGCCCATGTGATCATCGCGGATGATGGTTCGAATGATACAACACGGAAGATTATGGGTACTTTAGATAGAATCCACCCAGGACAGGTTCATAACTTTTTTTACCCACATCGGGGGGTTAGTGCAACCTTAAAATCCATGTTACTCAGAACCGTTGGTTTAATCAACAACTCAACGGCTAAAACCATTGCCTGTTTTTCCTGTGATTCAGATGATTTCTTGGAACCTGGTGTTTTAGATGCTTCCCAAAGAATACAACGCGGGGCAGATTTATGCTTTTTGCCATTCCAACACCAACCAGGGTATGTACATAAATACACACAACCTAGTTTTTACAACTGGGTACCAGAATACTTATCTCAACGGATTCAGTGTTTTGACAACATACCTATCTTAAAACAAAGAAAAGTCATGGAACACATGGCAATGGGATACCCCTTCAAAACGTTTTCTGGCAAACTACTGACAAAATACACAAATGGGGTTGTTCATTATTTTCCAGATAATGCCCATATTGGGGAAGATATCCCTAGTGTCTTATGTCCTTTGTACAAAGATGCTCTAATCACAGGAACTACAATGCAAGGATACACCTATATCAAACGGGTGGGCAGCGCTACAGATACATCAACAACAGAAAAAAGAAAAAAGGAAATTGAAGATAAAACCTTCTTTGCACAACTGCCTTTAAAAGTGTACCATTCTCGCCCTGAGCTTTTTTCGGAAGTGGCACCTACGGCTTTGGCACGATACCAACAACGGCATAAAGGCATACTTGAAACAAGAATGTCAGATGATCCTGATTTACTTGAATATGCCAAAGAAACTTGGGCTCACGGACTTAAGGGCCAATTGTCCGTTGTGGCTTCTCAAAAACGTAAAAGAGTTGCTTCTGCCACGGCTTCTTATCAACCAGGGATGGAATTAACCCGTTTACGATTAGGGTATGGCAATTAACCTGCTTTTAGGGTTTGAATCGCTTGATCTTTTTCAAACAGATACAATAAGATACGAAGGTTTCTTCCTCTATCGCTTGAAAGATTTTGATCCCCTTCTAAGATGTGTCTTGCCTCAATCGTGGCCTGTCTTAGAAGGGGTTCGTCTTGTTCTAAATCCGCCACTTTAAAATCCGGCATTCCGCTTTGACGCGTCCCTAAAACCTCCCCTGCCCCCCGAAGACGCAAATCCGCTTCGGCAATTTTAAATCCATCATCCGAAGAACGCATCATGGATAATCGTTCCTTGGCCATTACGCCTAAGGGGAAACCGTGCACTAAAACGCACACTGCCCGCCCCACACCACGGCCAATACGTCCCCGCAATTGATGCAAGGCCGCCAAACCAAAACGCTGGGCATGTTCAATCACCATAAAGCGTGCCGTTGGTACATTAACCCCAACTTCTATGACCGTCGTAGACACTAAAATTCTTTTTTCTCCACGTATAAACTGCCCCATAACAGCATCCTTTTCTGCCCCCTTCATTTTTCCGTGGACAAGGGCAACTTGATCCCCAAAAACCTGTTGCAACTCTTTAAATCTTTTTTCTGCCGCCATCAAATCTGTCTTTTGAGATTCTTCCACCAACGGACACACCCAATAAATTTGTGTTTCTTTTTCTTCTTCCAAAACATCCCGTAATTTTTCAAGCATCTCGGGTAAATGTTTCAAGCTTGTCACACTGGTTTGAATCGGGGGACGACCTGGGGGCTTTTCATCAATGACCGATACATCCATATCCCCATATAAGGTCAAAGCTAAGGTTCTAGGAATGGGGGTTGCCGTCATTAATAACAAATCCGTTTTATCCCCTTTTTTGATAAGCTCTAGCCGTTGTTTTACCCCAAATTTATGTTGTTCATCAATGACCACCAAACGCAAGTTATGGAACGAAACACCTTCGGTAATCAATGCGTGTGTTCCAATTAAGATATCAATATCCCCTTTTTCCAAAGCCATCAGTAATTCTTGCCGAACTTTCCCTTTTTCACGGGCAGTTAATAGGGCAACTTTGATTTTTCCCCCCCGAAGACGATCTTGCAATTCCACAAAATGTTGCCGGGCTAAAATATCCGTGGGGGCCATAAAAGCAGCTTGCCCCCCTACTTCCACCACATGCAAAATTGCCGCCAGGGCCACTAATGTTTTACCACAGCCCACATCCCCTTGGACAAGACGGTTCATACATTTTGGGGAATTTATATCCGACACAATTTCTTGAATCACCCGTTCTTGTGCCCCCGTTAAAGAAAAAGGTAATGTTTGTTTTAGATCCCGCCATAACCGACCAGAAGCTTGCGCAGAAACCCCCAACCGTTCTGCCATTTTACGTCGGCTGAGTAATAACGCTAATTGATTAGCTAGCAGTTCATCATATGCAAGACGTTCACGCGCTTCTTTATTCGGTCCCTTTGTATGCAAAATTTTTAAAGCCTCTTTCCAAGACATTTTGGGGTGTTCTTGCCATTCTGGCAAATCCGGCAGTTCTGGGAAAATCCCCTCTATCCTCTTTCGCACCATTTTTGAAGAGACCCCTTGTGTCAAGGGATAAACGGGCTCTTGTAGCGGAATTTCCGCCACCGTTTTTGTGCAATAATCGGGGTGGATGATTTTAAGACCTGGGTATCCATGTTCTATTTTCCCAGATACCCACCGTTTTTGTCCCACCGGATATTGGGATAATAAATAAGAACCATAGGTATGAAAAAAGACTAAATCCACGGGCTGACCTTGCCAAAGTCCCTCTATCACATACGCCCCTTTGCGCCGTACTGGGGGATGATGCGCCACAATGTCAATTTCTAACGTCCCCACTTGATCCCAGGGGATTTCTGATTCCGTTTGAATCACAGGGCGCTGAATCATCGCGACAGGGAAATGATAAAGCAGATCCTTAACTTTGGCACACCCAAGGCGCACAAAGTTTTTTGCCATAACCGCCCCTACCCCAGGCAAACAAGTAACTTCCGAAAATAAAAAATTTAAAATCGTTGGACGCATTTACTTTTTTTCTTTTGCTTTTTTTAAGGGACGGTTAGGTTTAATGATTCGACCATCAGGAAGTTTTATCGTTCCATCAGCATAAATAATTGATTGAAAAATAGGCAAGTCATTAAAACGCCGAACCACTTCTTGACAAGACAAAGCCGGTTGACGTTTTTGTTCATTATAAGCCGCCAATTTATAGGCCGCAAATTCTTTCAACTGCTTTTTTTCTTCTTCCACCGTTGCTGTTGGGTTTGCAATAATACGATTAGCAATCAGTTCAAAGTTTTTTAGCTTTTCCCCGACCCCACAGGCCTGAGCCACCCCAGCCGTAATCCCTAATTGTTGTAATTCAGACAGGCCTTGACTGGTGCGTCCCGTTTCAAAAGCAACACCAAGTGATATCCACCCCAAAACCCCAATAAATAAAAGTTTTTTCATTGCTTTTTCCTTTCTTTTTCCTATCATGAGTATAAAAGGTTTTTAATTTTTTTCAAGGATTTTTCACATGATGAACTGTCAAAAACACATTCCTAAAACCGTTCAACAAATCTTGATTTTGTGTCATGGGTATGGGGCAGATGGCTTAGATTTAACCTATGGAATGGAAAGACTTTATCGCGACATTCCACAGTTAGCTTGTTTTTATCCTAATGCCCCTCAGGCAACCCCTTTTGGGGGATATGAGTGGTTTTCACTAGATGATTTTACTCCACAAAAATTAACCGACATTTCTTATTTAGATACGTTAATGGAACGGGCTAATCCCAGTGTCCAGGCTTTACAAAATTTGACCTTAGAATTAACAACAAAATTTCAAATACCACCTGCCAACATTTTTTTAGGGGGATTTTCTCAAGGGGCCTTAATAGCTCTAATGGCGGCCTTGTCTTTGGAAGAAAAAATCGCTGGGATCTTATCTTTATCTGGGGTTCCTATTTTGTTCCAAAATACTTTTCCAATAAAACAAGTTAAACAACACGTGCCTATTTTAATGACCCACGGGGAAGAAGACACGGTTATTCCAGAAAAGGCATGGTTCTTTGGGCAAGAGCAATTAAAAAGCGCCCACCAACAGGTCAGCGCTTTTTCTATTCCAGAACTTGCTCATGGAATTGATAACAAGGTCTTAGATCATATGATCACCTTTATCAAAACCCATTAATTATTCAGCGGGTTCCACATCCACAATATCCACGATATCAACAAGATCTACAGGGTCCGCTTCTGGTTCAATTTCTGGGATAACAGGATCCGCTGGAACGGGTTGCACCGGTTTGACCACAGGTCTTCTTGCCCCACAACCACAGCCCCCTTCGGAAATTTCTTCCCCTTTGGAAACGACCTTTAATCGTACATTCATGCGGTCTTTATACACATGGACTTTCTGAGCCAGCCGCATCGGGGTACATTTTCTATCTTGTGGATTTTTAGCCGACCTTGCACACAATTCAGCCCCTATGTAATACACCCCAGCAGGCAATTGTGTTAAAGCAAAACGCCCAGTCGCATTCGTTTTTGTTGACCGATGAAACCACCATGCCCGCCGATCAGGATCTTCCAAAATTTCTTTTCCCGCCCAATGCCGATGATACCATTCGTTTGAATAACTAGTAACCGGATTTGCAAAAACATGAATCTTATCTGGGCAAATATACCCTTTAGGTAAACTTTTGCAAACATTCCCGGCCACAATTTTATCCCCTGGCCGTGCATAAGATACATACTCTGCTTCTGGAAAAGGGATCCGCCGTTTAGCATCTTGTGGCATTGGCTTTTTCATGTATTGCCGCCTCAGCCCTTCGGTCAATCTGGGACACGGCCGACCTGGGGCACAGCCACAGGCCATTAACGCTTCTTCATAATCCTTTTGAATAACAAAATGCAAGTAAGACAGGCGTTTTTGTGTGATTTTAAAATCTCTATCCATACGATGATGTACCATCATATAAGAAAAACATCCCATAAAAACAACCCCTAAGGCAAAGGCAACCAGTTCTCTTAATGATGGGCTGAAACGACGACCTTTGGTCAGAATCTTTGGAACAATGGCCTTTATCATTGTTTTTTTAACTGGTTTTTGAGATTTTTTAGCCTCTATTTTAACGGTTCCCCTTTTTTGAACGGTTCCTTTTTTCTTTACTTTTACCACAGAAGCTATCTTCTTTGCGTTTTTTTGCACCATATTTTCCCCTTTTCCTAAAAAACAACAAACACGGGGTATTTTAAAGTAATTTCTTTTTATGTCAAGATAAAATCCCCTATAAAAATGCATTGACTTTATTTTTAAATTGCTTATTGTTTTATAAGGAGTTTTTATGGTTCAACCGAAAATTAGTATCATTATGCCCGTTTACAATTCAGAAAAATACCTTCTGAATTGTTTAAGGGCGTTGTCTGCCCAAACCTTGAAAGACATAGAAGTCGTGTGCATTGATGATGGTTCCACAGACAAATCTTTAGCCATTTTAACAAAACACGCCGAAAAAGATAAACGCTTTAAAGTTTATACACAAAAGAATGCGGGACCGGCTGCCGCCCGTAATGAAGGACTAAAAAAAGCACAAGCCCCCTACCTGATGTTTTGCGATGCCGATGATTGGTATGAACCCAATATGTGTGAATGCCTATACCAGAAGATAAAAGCTGGGGCATATGATGTTATTTCTTGCTATCCTATTCTTGAAATAGAAGATGGGGGAAATCGCCCTATACCCAAGGAGTATTACTTTCCTCACAAAGGCTTATCAACAAACCCTATTGTACTCAATTGTTTTATGTGGAGTAAAATTTTCAAAAAATCTCTGATTGATCAATATCATATTACTTTTCCTGATGGATATTTACATGACGATGATGCCTTTTGGGCTATGTATGTCTTAGTTAGTTCCAACGTTTTTGTTTTAGATAAAAAACTTTACCATTACCGCATTCGTCCTGATTCCATTATGGATCATTATTTTTCGCACAATCAGAAAGACTATACAGATCGCCTAGCTATTTTAAAAGTTGTCTGTCAATTTGCAAAAGATCATCACCTTTTACCAGAAAAAGAAGTGTTCCTGTTTCAATTCTGTCAAGTCCAATTAAAAACCGCTTTACAATTTTGCGATAAAGCCAAGGTTTTTTCCCTAGTTCCCTTCTTTAATTCGTTTTTTAAAAATATCATCTTTTTAGTACATAATCAACAATTAATCTATGTCCCTTCCAAAAAATTACGCTTGAAACATTATGGGTATAGCTTGCTCAATGTTCTCACGCTAAAAAAGAACAAAGCCATCGTACAAAAACACAAAGTTTTGCGGGGACTTTTTAGAGGAATAAAAAAAACAAGAAAGGATAATCCATGAAAAGAATTATTGGTATGATCGTCATTGTTTTAGCGGGTTTATTTCTGTTGTTCAGATGTGATAAAAAAGCCGAAATTGATGCACGCCCTATTTCTATGGTCTATTTCACACAAGATTTAAGCCCAGAGGGCCTTGTCAAACTTTATCAAAAAGTGAATAAAAATATCCAAGGGCATGTCGCTATTAAATTACATTCTGGGGAACCACATGGCCCTAATATCCTTCCCATAGATATGGTGGCGGCTTTGCAAAAAAGTATTCCCGGCAGTGTGTTAGCCGACACCAATTCTTTGACCCCTGGGGGACGTGATACCACTCAAAAACATCGGGAAACTTTAAGGATTAACGGATTAACGTTTGCACCATTTGATATTTTGGACGAAGATGGGGGAATTAATTTCCCTGTCAATGGTAAGCATCTTCGGGAAATTTCCTTAGCTAAGCATTTGAAAAATTATGCCTCTATGGTTGTGTTAACTCACTTTAAAGGCGATACCCTCAGCGGTTTTGGGGGTAGTTTAAAAAATATCGCGACTGGCAATGCTGATCTAACGGGTAAACGCCAAATTCACAAATCCACCGACACAAATTTATGGGGTATTACCAAAGCACCCTTCATGGAAAGAATGGTAGAATCCGCCAAAGCGACTATTGACTATTTCAAACCCCATATTGTCTATATCAACGTGTTGCGTAATATGTCGGTAGATTGTGATTGTGCTGGACAATCGGCGGCTCCTGTCAAAGCACATGATATTGGAATTTTAGCTTCTACCGATCCAGTTGCCCTAGATCAAGCCACCATTGATATGGTTTATGCTTTACCACAAGCAGAAGTCAAAGACTTAAAAGAACGTATTGAATCGCGTGAAGGATTGCATCAACTAGAATATGCGGAAGAATTGAAACTAGGTACCCGGCTTTACAAGCTTGTTTCCATTGATAATCGTCCCTATGGGATAGAGGAAGTCAAACAACAAATCCAATCGGGTACCGCGGCAGGGGCTTTATTAAAGAGTAATAAAATTGTGGCCCCCTTAAAAGGAAAAGGAATTCAAAGTTTGATGTCCTTGCTTTACACAAACCCAAATAGTTTCAAAGATGCCTCTTTGGTTGATAAAGTGGTGGGGCGGGCTGTGGCTTTGATTGCGGCCTATGCTGGTGTTAGGACCGTTTATGGCGAAGTCATGAGTGAAGATGCCTTACAAATCCTACAAGAAAACAATATACCCGCCAGCTATGGAAAATTGGTTCCCAAACTGACCACCAAAGGGAAAGAGATTGACCCAATTGATGCGATTGTTTACGATATTGTCAATCCCGAAGTTGGGGTTGAAACTTTAAAACGCCAATTAATGAATTAAGCGGTTTTAATCTAGCCCTGCCTGAATCATTTTTTTAAACAACGTACATCTTTGATGTTCTTTTTGTTCCAATTGTTCAGAAATCTTTTTTAGGGGCTGAAAATCTGGTCGCTTTGGCAAGACACTTTTTAAAATATCTTTTCCCGTATTTTCGGCATGAACCCCACACAAGATGACATGCCCATTCCCGTACTTTTGTCGGACAATACAAGCGGGATTTCCCGGCAGTTGATATGTTGCCAAAACATCCGCCTTTGGGGTTTTAAAAAAAGGTCCCCCGCTGTAATAAGCAGGATAACTTTGCCCATCTTGCCACCTAACCTGTACAAAAGCCGATGAAAAACCTGTATGGCTGTATGGTTGAATATGTAAATCTTTTGCCAACGTACCAACCGCTTGTCCTTGTACTAAATCAAGCCCACAGGCATTAATAATTTCAAGTTCTGGAATACCCTTTTCAAAAACCGTTTGCGTGCATGCGTAATATGCCCCTGCACAAATACCAAAATACGTCCCCCCTTGGCGCACATAGGCCCGAATTTGCCGATTTCCTTCCCCAGATAATTTTTCTCTGAACGGGGTTCCTGCCCCCCCAGGCATAAAAAAAGCCACCACATCAGACGTTAACACACCTGCCTTTATGGCCGCTGCATCTGTAAAAGAAACCGGGATATTTAATGGGACAAAAAATCCATCTACTTCTCGCTTTAAGGGGGACAAGGAAGAACACCCATAATCTTGATAAATCAGAACTTGTTTCGTCATTGTCTATCCTATTTAGCGTACGGATTTTTTTGTTTCCGTAACGTCAAACGCAAAGGAATACCTTCAAATCCAAATTGCGATCTTAATCCATTTGTTAAATACCGCACATACGATTCAGGTAATTCTTGGGGATTACTAGAAAAAATCACAAAAGAGGGCGGACGTGATGACACTTGTGTCATGTATTTTAAGGGAATCCGCCGTCCATTTTTAGCCACTGGTGGTAAATGTTTTTCAATCATCTCTTTTAAAAACAAATTTACCTTATGGGTCGGTACCCGCTTATCCCATTTTTCATAGGTTTCTAACACCCGTTGCATCAGCGCTTTTACCCCATATCCCGTTTTCCCAGACAGAGGCACCACGGGAATACCTTTGACTTGTTGCAAACTGGTAGATAAGGTGTCAGCAATATCTTTCAAAACCTTTTTGGAATCCGTGACTAAATCCCATTTATTAAGACCAATTACCAAGGCCCGACCTTCTTCAAAAGCTTTCACAGCAATTGCAATATCTTGCCGTTCCATGGCTGAAGTCGCATCTAACACAAGCACCACAACCGTTGCAAAATTAATGGCGTTTGTGGTATGAGAACCCGCCATTTTTTCTAAAGAATCATTGACCTTAGATCGTTTACGAAGTCCTGCCGTATCAATCAGCACAAAGGGGGTATCTTCCCACGAAAAAGGCACCTCAATAGCATCGCGTGTTACCCCTGCCATTGGTCCCGTGAGCAGCCGTTCTTCTTGTAAAATGTGATTGATCAGTGTGGATTTACCCACATTAGGTCGCCCCACAATTGCAAGGCGTATTGCTTTTTTTTCTTCGCTTTTTTCGGATGAATCTTCCTCTTCATCCTGTTCAATCAAGGGTAATAATGCCGATGCCAATTCCCCAACCCCTCGGCCATGTTCAGCAGAAAAAGGAATAGGTTCTCCCAAAGCCAGTTTATAAAAATCGTATAAAAGTTCTTCTTGTTCCCGGCCTTCGCATTTATTCGCCACCAATAAAACCGGTTTTGAATACTTATGTAATTCTGTGGCCAGTTGTTCATCCAAAGGATGTACCCCAGCGCGCACATCCACCAACATCATTATAACGTCGGCCTGACGAATAGCTTGACGCGTTTGGGCCCACATACTTTTTTCAAGGTCACCGCCTGCTTCTAACCCCGCTGTATCCACCAAACAAAACACTTTGTCATCCAAGGTGGCGGTGGCTTCTTTCCGATCGCGGGTTACCCCAGGCTTATCGTGCACAATTGCCAATTTCCTATGACACAACCTGTTAAACAAGGTTGATTTTCCCACATTCGTGCGGCCGACAATCGCAACTGTTTTCATAAA
>JBGUXS010000077.1:0-4650 GCA_045118155.1 Alphaproteobacteria bacterium
GACCCGACCCAACGGGTTGGGAATATCCAATCTTGCCGAGATCGCCATTTAGGCGTGGCAAGATGAGAACTTGTAAGGATGCACCAGCATCCGCCAAGGTCGTCAGCGTAAGCGGAAAGGCAACAAAATGAAAAATAACCGTTGCTCCGGTTATTTTTTATGAAGTTGGCGAAGTTTTCTTGGTAAGCAAGGAAGTGTAAACGTCCCGATGCGAACCTTAGAAAACAAGTGTCCGAAGCACCGTTCATGAGGACAAGCTTCAGCGCCGTCCGAATGTACCTGTGCAAGCCCCGACCCACACCAATCTAAAAGGAGGCCTCAGTGTTTCACAAAATTTTACGCGATGACCCAATTTTTCATTCCGAAACTTTTTTAAAAGATGCTATCCCTTTTAATATTGTAAATTCTATTATTGAAAACACCATAAAGCATCCAAACCCCAAGATTTTTTTAAGGGATGAAAAAGATTGTATTATCGTCTGTTCTGATTCTTCTCACCCCGTTATTATCTGGACGGCAGATGATTTTAATCCCGAAAATTATCCCGCTTTATTGGATTTTTTAAGGGGAGAATTTTCAGGGAATACCCCTTTGGAATTTATGTCAAAAGCGGGGTTCCGGGATTTCTTAAAGGAACAAGGCTTCACCTTTTCCACCCCACAATCTCATGCTCTTTTGGCTTATTCTTGCACCAAACTTATCCCTATCCCTTATAAGGGAACAGCCACCAATATTACTGACGCGGAAGTGCCAGAAGTTGCCACTTATCTTGCAGAATTTGGCATAGAAACCGGCACCGATATCACAGCGACCCAAGAAAATAAATTAGACACGGCTAAAGATTTTATTACAAGTCCCTTACACAAAGTCTGGCGGGATGAAGAGGGCAAAATTGTTGCCATCGCCAAAATTAACGCGACTGAAAAATACGGCAGAATCGGGGCCGTTTATACGAAAAAAGAAGCCCGTGGAAAACACTATGCCGGGATGCTGGTCCATTTTCTAACCCAAGCCGTACTTAAATCGGGGAAAATCCCTATGCTCTTCACAAATGCGGATTATCCGCCTTCTAATAAATGCTATCGGCGTCTCGGATATCAGCCCCTGACAACCATCTTTTGCTATGGGGTCAAAACGACATCTACCCCTAAAAAAAAAGAAAAGAATTTTGCGGGTAATCCCGGCAACCAACGCTAGGATCCCCTTAGGATACACTTTTCAACACCTTTTTCATCAAGGTTGAAAAGGGATAGTTTTTAAGGTCTTTTTTGGCCACAAACAAGCCCGGCAATGCCGGCGTTTTCCCTTGAAAAGATAATACCCTTAATTCCAAATGAAAATGCGTAAAGGTATGTTTTACAATTTGACCTGTATCTTGCCAAGGGGCCTTAAACGGGGGTGTTTTATCATAAGCCCACGGTAATTCATACAAGCCCGCTAACAACCCTTTTCCCGTTCTTTTTTGGATATACAGTTCCCCTTTTTCATTATGAACAACATACACATAACCGGTACGATTTTCCTTAGCCGGTTTTTTGATATTGGGAATCACTTCGGTCAGCTTATCCCGATACGCAATACATGCTTTTTGCCAAGGGCACTGGGGGCATAAAGGATCCGTCGGTTTACAAATCGTTGCCCCTAAATCCATAATGGCCGAGGCATAATCGGCGCCGTGTTCGGGCGGGGTCAGGGCTTTGGCACTATCAAAAACCACCTCTCGCGTGGCGGGTTCTGTTATCCCTTTTAACCTAGTCAAGACCCGAATCACATTCCCATCAATCACAACTTCGGGTTGATTAAACGCAAAAGCGCAGATACTGGCCGCACTATAAGGACCTATGCCGGGGCATTTGATTAAGGTATTTTTATCTTGGGGAATACCCCCCATTTTTTGAAACACCCCGGCGCATTTATGAATATTTCGCGCCCTTGTATAATACCCCAGGCCTTGCCACAACAACAAAACATCTTCTATGTCGGCTTCGGCCAATGTTTTTAAATCGGGAAAGCGTTTTAACCATCTATCAAAATAGGGAATTACCGACTGCACGGTTGTTTGTTGCAACATAATTTCGGAAATCCACACTTTATACGCATCGGGATGTGCCCCACCCTTAACCCGCCAAGGCAAATCCCGACCAAAGTTGTTATACCACCTGAGGAGGGATGTCGCTAAAGCTTGTGGGTTTAGCCGAAGCTGATCTTTCTTGGGATTCTTGTGCATTTGTTGGGGAACTTTGGGGGGATCCTTGTGCATTTGCTTTTGTGCTTTCCTGAGATTCTTTTTGTTCAACTGCATTTTCTGTTTCTTTCTTTGCTTGAGCTTTTGTTAAAATTTGTAATTTCTGCCCGGTGGAATCAACCGTCAACAAAATACTATCCCCTGCTTTTAGGCGCCCTGCCATAATCAAATTGGCCATCGGATTTTCTATTTGTTCTTGAATCAGGCGTTTCAAGGCCCGCACCCCGAATTTAGATGTAAACACTTCATCCACAAACCAATGTTTGGCCTCGGGTGGGACAGTTACGTCATACCCAATCCCTTTTAAGCGTTTTAAGACTTTATTCAAGTGAATATCTACCACTTTTAACAAGTCTTCTTCGGTCAATTGATGAAATGAAACAATATCATCCAACCGGTTTAAAAATTCGGGTCTAAAATATTGTGTCAGCATCTCTTTACGCTGATAAGACGGCAAATTCGCCCCTACATTAGAGGTCAAAATAATAATCGTATTCCTAAAATCAACGGTAATTCCCCGGCTATCTGTCAATCGCCCTTCATCAAGCAATTGCAACATTAAATTTAAAACATCTAAATGCGCCTTTTCAATTTCATCAAATAAGATGACCTGGAAAGGTTTTAAACGCACCGATTCTGTGAGTAGCCCCCCGACTTCATACCCTGGGGTTCCAATAGGGGCCCCAATCAAACGGGTAATAGAAGATCGTTCCATAAATTCGGACATATCTACCCTTAAAAGGGCCGTTTCATCATTAAACATAAAATCTGCCACCGATTTTGCCAATTCCGTTTTCCCTGTCCCCGTTGTTCCGATAAACAAGAACGATCCAATCGGCCGATTTGGGTCTTGAATTCCCAATCGGGATCGTCTTAGGGCATTAGCCACTGTATGCACGGCCTCTTTTTGTCCTACGACCCGTTTTTGCAAAATATCTTCGGCATGGGCAAGACGTTCTTTATCTTCTATATCCACTTTTTCAACGGGGATTCCAGTCCACCTAGAAATCGTTTTTAAGCAATAATCCATATCCAAGGTATTTTGCCCCATGGGGTGTAATCCCATAGACATATCTAAAATCAAAGAACTTGCCGCATCGTCCAACAAATCTAGGGCCTTTTCTGGCAAATAACGTTGCTTTAAATAGCGGGCCGTCAATGTACAGGCCGCAGTAATGGAAGCTTCGGGAATCACAATATCATAATGATGTTCTAACCCCAATTTTTTAACCGCCAAAATCGTCTGGGCTTCTTCTAAAGAAGGTTCACTTAATTGCAATAACTGACACCGCCCCACGATTGTTTCATTCTTTTCTAGAAACAGGGTATAATCCCCCTTGGTTGTTTCTATAACGGCTTGCAGTTCCTTACGGGCTAACGCTTGGCAAAAGACCTCTTGTATCGCCGGTGGGATAAAAGATGTTTGCGTCGGGCATAACAACCCTATATCATCAATATACAATAAAATTTTATCTCTATTTTGCTTGAGATATTGCAAGATGCTTTTTAAAGGTCCTGCAATATCCCCAGTATTTTGTAAAAGTAGGGCAGATAAATCCAAGGAAATCACATCTTTATTTCGGAAAAATTCTGGGGCCCCTTCGGCGGCCATAAAGGTCACTAAATCCAAAATCAAAGATGTTTTTCCTACACCTTTTTCCCCAATCACAACGGCATTATTTTTATCTGACCGCACCAGCGTATGAATTAATTCCGTCAGGGGTTCTTCCCGCCTATAAATCCCCTTCAACGCCCCAGCGCGGGCCTTTTTACTGTGATTGATAAAAAAAGTATCTAGTTGCCCAGTTTGCACATGCCCCCCTTTATGTGCGTTTTTTATTCTTTCACATCAGATGCGACTTGCATTTTCACAATAATATCTGGATCCGTCACCATCCCATTGTTAAATTGCGCCCCAGCTTTAATTTTATCCACGTATTCCATCCCAGATGTTACATGTCCAAAAGCGGTGTATTGATGGTCTAAAAACCTAGCATCATCAAAACAAATAAAAAATTGACTATCGGCCGAATTAGGGTCAGACGCCCGGGCCATAGACACCGTTCCCCGCACATGGGGTGTATCATTGAATTCGGCTTTTAACTTTTGGCCACTTCCCCCCATACCGGTTCCCGTTGGATCCCCTGTTTGCGCCATAAAGCCAGGAATCACCCGATGAAATTTCACCCCATTATAAAACCCTTGACGGGTCAGTTCTTTAATGCGTTTGACATGATTGGGGGCAACTTTTGGATCTAATTCAATCACAACCCGCCCAAAATCTAAGTCCATATACAAGGTATTTTCTTTATCCATAGCATAACCTCCCAAGGTAAAAAACAAACAAAGTGCAACAAATAATTTTTTCATAAGAACCTCCCTTTTCTTTTAGTATAATCATAGAA
>JBGUXS010000078.1:0-64795 GCA_045118155.1 Alphaproteobacteria bacterium
TGGTGGACAGGGCTAGATTCGAACTAGCGTACCCGAAGGAACAGATTTACAGTCTGTCGGTTTTAACCACTCACCCACCTGTCCAAAGGCTTTGCAAGAAAGCTTGGTTAGTATGCCCTTTTTTTTTGTCCTTGTCAAGTGTTTTTATAAAATGTTTTTTGGTGTTTGACATTAACAGGGTTTCACGCTACATTTATGAATGAAAAGAGGTTTAAAATGACACAAGGTATTCCCTTCCCACAAATAGATCCTGTGGCGTTTCAGGTGGGTTTTATTGTTATTCGGTGGTATGCTTTGGCTTATATTGTTGGCCTGCTATTAGCATGGGGGCTAGCTAGAAAAATGTCCTTAAAGGCCAAAAGTGTCATTACAATTTTAAAACTAGATGATTTCTTGGTATGGGCTATTGCAGGTATTATCCTTGGAGGACGCCTAGGGTATATTCTATTTTACAATCTTAAGTATTATTTGGAATTTCCTTTACAAACTTTATTCCTTTGGCAAGGGGGGATGTCTTTTCATGGGGGCCTGATAGGGGTTATCATCGCAACATTTTTATTTGCTAGGAAAAAACATATTCCAGTCCTAGCTTTGGGCGATATTTTATGTTGTGTTGCCCCGATTGGTTTATTTTTGGGGCGTCTTGCTAATTTTGTAAACGCTGAACTATATGGGCGTATTACGACATCCGTTCCATGGGCAGTTATTTTTCCTGGGCAAACCCTTCCCCGCCATCCTAGTCAAATTTACGAAGCTTTATGTGAAGGGTTCATTTTGTTCTGTGTTTTAAACAGCCTCTGGTGGTTTTCGGCAAAATACCGAGAAAAAAATGGATTTTTCACAGGGCTGTTTTTCTTGCTCTATGGTTTAATGCGTTTTGGATTAGAATTTTTCAGAGAGCCCGATGCCCATCTTGGATTTGTATTAGGACGATTAAGCATGGGGCAAGTTCTTTGTATTCCTATGGTTATAGGGGGACTTTATTTGATACGTAACGCCTCAACCAAAGTCCAATTCAAGCGTCTGGTAAAAAGGGGAAAAAATGACTAACTTTCGTCGTCGTTATACTTGGATTCAAAATATCGGACGTTTACTTAAAAAGAAGCTAATTATCCCCCTGTGGCGTTCGCCACATCCCCCAGAATACAAAGCTCTAGGGGTGGCTATTGGGTTAGGATGGGCCATGACCCCTTTAGTTGGAGTACAAATGTACCTAGTCTGGATGACATGGTTAATCATGAAAAAAGTCTTTAACAAACCATTTTCTTTGGCTTTGGGATTAGCTTGGACGTGGGTAACCAATGTTTTTACAATGGTGCCCATTTATTACGTTTTTTATCTAACAGGGCGGTTAATGATGGGAAAGGGGCTAACCGAAGATCATTCTGTTAAACAACAAATTGCAGCAATTTTTTTAGGTCCTCAATCCTTTGTTCAAAAATGGGGAGATTTTTTCAAGGCTTTAATGAAAGAATGGGGTATTACAATGATGATGGGGTGTATCCCTTTTATTATTGCGGCTCTACTTTTAGGGTATTATGTAACTCTTAGGTACGAATCCTTACGAGAACATCATCGTCAATTACGTCAGCAAAAAAGGGAACAAAATGGAACAACCAGAAAATTTTAAGGATTTATCCCAAATTACGGGTTATTTTTTAAATAAGGAAGAATCTTTGACTGGGGCAGAAGATTTAGCCTTGATGAAACAAGTACACGGGTCAACTGTTCTGGTCATTGATAAAGCACCGGATCCGGAAAATCCCCCCATGGCAGATGGTTTTATTACACAAACACCGGGATTAAAATTAGCGGTAAAAACGGCTGATTGTATTCCTTTACTTATTGCTGACCCTTTACAAAAAACCGTTGGTGCCTTTCATGTGGGATGGAAACCAGGCCTCTTGGGTATTGTAGAAAGTGCTATCCTTACTTTTCAAAAATTGGGGAGTCAACCTCAACATTTGGTCGCCGCTTTAGGGCCTGCTCTAGGGAAGCCAAGCTTTCCCGTCAGCAAAGAAATGATGCAACTGTATCCCGAACCAGAACGCATTTTTTTTGAACAAAAGGAAGAAGGTATCTTTTTTGACAATACCGCCTATATCATCTATCGTTTAAAACGGGCAGGAATCCAAAATATTTGGGCCAGTTCCACTAACACTTACCGAGATTTGACCTATCACAGTTTTCGCCGTGAAAATGGGGCCAAAGGGCGACAATATAGTATTATTTTTCTAAATACTTAGGGCATTTGATTTCGCATAAGGGCCAAAATGGCATCAAAATCATCATTTTCCGCAACTTGATTACGATGAGTTTTGTGACATGTTTGACATTGATATAAAATATACATCTTCCCATTTTTTTGTTCCACACCAATAGGTTTTAATACTCCTTGACAAGGATTAGCCCTATCTCCCGGAGAAATATCAACGTGCTTACTTGTCAGACATTTAGGACAATGATCGGTGTACCCATTTCCCTTCACAAATGTTCCACAGACACAACAAATAAAATCTTCTTGAGTTCGTTGAAAGCGCTTTACCATAAGAGGTATTTTAAGCGATTTATAGGTAAAATTCAATATTTTACTAGAAAAAAGCTTTTATTACGTGTATAATATATCCGAAAGGGTTTGGTATGCAGAAAAAACGCACCTTTATTATTGGACTTATTTGGGGGCTAATCTTCTTTTGGTGGCTGCACAATTTTTTTTACTTGAATTGGTATTTTCGGTTTTACAGTCCCAAAGCTTGGGTTTATTTACTTCATGAATTCAAGTACGGTTGGCGGGTACGGGCCGTTTCCGATTGGATCTTTATTTTTACCCTTATTTTCGCATTACCTCTGTTTTTCTGGGGGTGGTATCTATGCTTAAAAATCAAATGGTTGGCTCTTTTTAAATGGATAAAAAAACAATTTTTAAAACTTACCAACAAAAAATCAACTGTTGTAAAAAAACAAATGAAGTTAGCCGCTAAAAAAAGTGTGCAAAAAGAACGCCCCCCTGCCCTTGCAACCCCCAAAGTAACTAGTCCCGAAAAGAAAATGCAAAAAATGCCATCTTCTGCCATCAAAAAAGAAGAAATCGATTTAGATTTTTCTGCTAAAGAAGAATTTTTGAAAGAAGAAAACATTCAAACGGCACCTCCTGCCAAAGAACATCGGGCCCCGGATCCACCAAAAGGGGGACCTTCTTTCCTATTTGAAGATGATGATATCCCGCAACAAAACAATGATGTTCGGGCCGACACACTGTTGTCTGAAATAAAAATGCCAGAACGAGAACGAACACAAGAAAATATCCCAGATATTATTCACGCGCATGGCTTTAAGCCCATCACGGCCATTGTGCATCCAGATATTTCTTTTGCGGCCGTTTCTTCAGATACCCTTTTGGTTGCTTTTGTGGATGAAGAACCAGGAGATTGGCTAGCCGATGAAGAAGATTTTGAAGGGGAAGACCCCTTGTGGTTTTCAGAAAGTTTTCATCGGGTTTCCCCAGTTTTTAAACTATTAAAAGTTGCTAAAAAAATCAGGGCTCAGTTAGAAAATCAAGGACTTTCTCATAAAGTAATTCCTTACTTAATTGAAAAAATGGGAAATATTATTAACGTAGAAGATATGCAAGAAACGTGGAAAGAACTGGGGGTCATTGTCTGCCGAACAGATGTTGGGGGGGATGAAACATTACCCACAGTAGAAGCTTCTTTCCCGCAAGCAAAAGATGTTGCAGAAGCTGCTGATTTAGATATAATAAAAGAAATTTTAAAAAAGTTATAGGGGGAAAAGTTGGGCGCCTCTGACGCGATGTACACCGAACGTAAAAAATATACGTACTATGTGGCAGCTATCGTAGTACTGGCTCTTTTTGTATCTTGGATAATGCTGTTAATTACAATTCCTTTACAAGCTTTTATCCGTCAAGGGTTAGATATTGAAGCTTGGAATTACAGTGTTTCCTTTTGGACACATGCTTGGCATCCAAAAGTCATTTTTCAAGTCCTCAATAGTTGGTTTGATTCCCTAAAAACGTTAAAAAATCCCCATTGGACTTTATATTTACCCTTTTTATCCTTTTTTATTGGCTTTATCGTTTTAGTGATAGGGCTAAAAAAGAATCCCTTTGAATACACACCAAATATTTTTGGGAATGGACGTTTAGCCACTTATGCTGATGTCAAAAAAATGAAATTATTTACTGGGTTCTGCATCGTTTTGGGACGTTTTAAAGGCAAGTTATTAAAAATGCCAGAAACCTTAGCGGCCTTAGTTGTTGCGCCACCGGGGACTGGTAAAACCGCTGGGGTGGTGATTCCCACCATTTTTGAATCCCCAGGATTGAGTATTATTGTAAACGACCCTAAACCAGAATTATGTTATACCACAACCGGATATCGGGCACAACAAGGGCCTGTGTTCGTTATTAACTGGGGGGCCGATGATGAACCAGAAAAAGGGATTTTCTTCCCTAGTTGGAATCCACTTTCTGCTTCATGCTTACCAGCACCAGGTCCCGCCAGAGATATGTACATAGACTCTATGGTGGCTATTTTGGTAGAAGTTAATGAAAAAGATCCTCACTGGGGGAAAACTGGGCGAAATGCTATGTCTGGTTTTTTGAACTTTATCGCCAGTAAATGTGAACGGGCACTTGCTAACGATTACTTTACTTCACGTTTAATGGACGATTTATTTGATGATGAAGACGCGGCCGTTTTAGAAACATACTATGCGGATATGAACGATCCTGATACAGGGTCTGCTTTACAGGCATTAAAAAATGGGTCTATGACACGGGAATCTTACGTCCCTATCGGTACATGGGCGGGGCTACCTTCTGTTTGGCAAGGAAAAGAACCTTGTATTGCTATGATTTTGGACTGGCTGACGGAAATGCAAATGAAAATCAATGCCGATATTAAACGCCGTATGGATGAAGGGGATCAAATGGCGGCCATGGCAGACCCCATGCGGGATCTATTGGAAAGTGCCATCAGTGAAGCAGCCCGCTATGGCTATGCCAGACGTTCTGTCACAGAACTCAATCAATTATCCGCCACACCGGATAAGGAACGGGGGTCTATTTTATCCACGGCCCTTTCTGGGATCAGTATTTTTAAAAACTCGGCAGTGCGTTCTAGAACTAAGTTCAGTGACATTACTTTCCGTGATTTACGTGGGATGCGTGATCCTATTACAGGGGAACAAAAACCTATTTCGGTTTATCTATCCGTTAACCAGGTAGATGCCCAAGCCTTAAATGTCATTACTGGGATTTTTGTTGAATTGATGAGCAGTTTCTTAATCGCGAACCCCCCAAATTTTGTTGGGGCAGGCGGGAAAAAGGCGGGACCATTTCCTGTTTTATTTGTGCTTGACGAGTTTCCACAAATGCCAAAATTGGATGCTGTGAAAAACGGGCCTGCCGTAGGGCGGGGACAGAAAGTTTCTTATTTGCTCATTGGGCAGGATCTTGGACAGATTTCTGGTAAATACGGGAAAGATGATTTGGAAACAATCATTACAACAACAGCCGCTAAAGTCATTCTTTCTCAAAACAACGAACAAACCGCTGAACGTTTTACAAAAATGATTGGGACTAAAACGATTCAAGTAACAAGTTCTAGCCGAACTGAAGGGATTTCCAACCAAAATAACCCCTTTGCGGCAAACGTAAGCCGTTCCTACCAAAGCTCAAACGTGGTCCAAGTATCTGATATGATGAGCTTAGATATGCTTAAACAATACGTTTTATTCCAAGGATATCTAAACCATCCTATCTTAGCGGATGCCCCTCGTTATTACTTAGATAAAGTCATGCAAAAGAAAGCGGCCATTCCCCCTTCCCCATTTGTTCCGTATTGGATTGTAGCGCAACGGGAAGATACCGATTTAGAAACATTAAAAGCTTTGATGCAAGAGGAATTAGCAGATTTGGATATTATCATAGAGGATGAATAATGACGGAAGATTTTAAGTTTGAAGATGGTCTAGGACAGGATTATTGGATTCGTGAATTTCATAAAATTCCCTTTCCAGGAATGGAATTGTTTGAAGTAACTTTTTTTAGACGTATAGAAGGGGCCTATGTGGATAAACATCAGCGCTTTAGAGAAATGGCCGTTGATTTTCTAAAAGATTTAGGGAAAGAGGAAGAAGAACTTTATGCTTTTGAATTTTCTGAGGCCGAAGTCGCTTTGATTAAAAAAGGTCGTCTACCAGAAAATTATACTGTCCATTTAAAATATCCTTTAGAATACGGTTGTGCATTGATCCCAGAACAATTTGTTTTGATGCCTATTGCCCCTTATTATCGGGATATTAATACTTATATCTTCAGACAACTTATAACCGATGAAGGAATTAAAAAGCCCCATCACCTTTATGTTCCCACACCAACAGGGCGTATTTATAAACCTTATTCTGGGGATGCAAGTGGCAGCGGTGGGAAAAGTAATACTTCCCAAATGGCGGCTATGTTTAACCAGGGGCGGGGGCGTTAATATGAAATTAATACATGTTGTTTTAAAAGCTATTTATAAAGATGCCGCTGTTGTTTTTAATCCTGTGGCTTTGACTGATGTTCAAAAGGCCTCTTTTGAAATTGTAAAAAATAAAGGGATTAAAATTCCTAATGATTATGCTGCCTTTTTAACAGAAGTTGATGGATTATCCTGGAATGGATTGTATCTTTTTTCCTTAAATGAAAAGGAACGTCAAGATGGCGCTTTTGTGCACCCTGGCATTCTACAAACATACCATAAGGGCTTAAAAAATCCGATTTTTAAAAACAGGCTTTTATTAGGATACGGCCCTGAAGAAATCATTACATATCATGCGGGAAAAAAAGAATATCAAATCCTAAGTCAATATGATTACAGAATCCTAGTACGGCTTCCCCGCTTCTTTGATGTACTGTATCACTATACCCATGCTTTATTTGAGGATGCCCCTAAGGACTAGGACAAATCTTGCTTAACATGTGGCGTTTGCAAAAGTTCTTCAATGTGATCGGCCACTTCTAAGGAAGTATCTTTTTTAAAGATTAAATCTGGCACAATTCTTAACCGGATTTCTTTTCCAATGCGGTAACGAAAAAGGCCTTTATGTGCATTTAACAACTTCACTTGTTCATTCACATCAATTCCCCCGATACCATTTACAAAAACACTTGCGTAACTCAAATCTGGGGAAATGTTAGCTTGTGTGATTTGTAAAGCCCTTGGTTTTAAACCTGAAATAAACAAATCCTCTTTAACCAACATCTGTCCAATTAGACGCCGAATGCTTTCTGAAACCCGAAGTTGCCGTTGTGATTGTTCTGACGTTTTCATAGAAGCTATTATACCTTTTTTTCTTGTTCCTTTCAAGAATCTTTTTAGAACAAGTATCTAAGCCCCACCAAAACCGTCTGACTTTTATTTTCAACAGAAATCGGAGTTTTAGAAACTTTATCTGTCAATGAAATACGGCCTGGATCCATATAACGGTACCCTACATCTAAATCCAAATCCCGACCTAAATGTGTCGTGACACCGGCGGCTACATTCCAAGCCATTTTATACTTCCATGTTTCATGATTATAATGGTTCGTTCCTTTGTCTGATTGAACACGAATACGGGATTGGCTGACCCCGATTCCTCCCCCAATATAAGGGCTAAAAGTATAAGAAGGGAACAAATCATAATAGGCATTCAAAAAATAAGTATTCATTTTAATATTGCTTGCCCGAACCCGTGTTCCATCATCCAACTTAAATACCGCATCCCTTTTCCCATGAGAATTATAGCTACCTTCAAGTTCCGTCCGCACATTTCCAAGCATTGTTTTGACTTGAACCCCCAAAGCCCCGCTTAATTCCATCAGCTCATCCTTTTTTTTCTGAGATTGCCCCCCAATAGCGGGTTCAAAATCCCGTCCTTTATAGCCGATTTTTGCCTCAACATAAACCCGTTGACTAGGTTCCAAAGAATTATCTTTCAGACTCTCTTCCATATATTTGTTCTTATCATCCATCACGTAAAAATCAGTATCTCCCGCATAAGAGGCATAGTAGACACCAGCTTGTGCGTAATAACTTGACAAAACAAAAAAAGTAAAAATAAGCTTCTTCATCATTTCATCCTCCTAAACCAATTAGTCCCGTGTTACTTCGGGAAGGGTAAAATTATTTTCATCAAAAACACAGTATGTTTCAACCCGGGCGCTTAACGTATTGTCCCCCAAAGTTCCCCCTGTAAAATTCGTGGAACCCGCCCCCGTAACATAGCCAACTTCTATCCCCCATACTCTGGCAATATCCGCTTCGGTTTCTGCCTTTGCTTTATGAACATTATTAACAGCCACAGCCACCGTATAGCGCGACACATTTGCATTTGTGACATTTGTGGTAGATCCATTTGTTACACCTTCAAAACTGTTCAAAACGTCCTTTCCGGTTGTTCGGATCGGGGTAACCACCAAAGCGGCCTTATATCCGGCCGGGCATGCTGGCGTTGTCACATTTGCCCGCAAGCAATTGTTCGTATATCCACTACAGTTCCCTAAATTAGCTTCTGTCGTTAATTCGGTAATAGATTTTGAAACATAATTCGGCAAGATATCACTTAATCTCGCCCCACCACGAGAAGCCAACTTAACATCATTCATCACAGACGTATAAGCTGGATCTACCTGATAATGATCATACGTTTCTGATTCATTAGCAGCTTGAGCATCCACAAATTCAACGGATGAATCAATACCTTTTGCAGACACGACTGCATTTTCTACTAACTGACCATCTGCATCATAAGCATTCAGCGTAACTTTCCCCTTGGAAGATCCATCTGTGGCTTCTTCAGCTTCGGCCTTTAAGACATCACGTCCGGCACTATCTCTGGTAATAATCTGCCCATTAGCATTGACAATAACCCGACGTTTGCCCGTGGCATCATAAACGGTCACTGCCCGCTTGTCATTATCCACAGGATCAGTGGAAATAACGGCCGTTGAAACAAAGGCTTGAATTGTTTCCCCATCGTTCACGGGATCATCCATAGAAACCGCTTGACGTCCTACATGCAAATCATTGCGGACATAAACATTCCCCGGGGTTCCTGCCAATCCTTCATCCGTTCCGTTTTCAAGATGTTCTGCCCCTACCCAAAATAAGGGGGCACATTCTTCCCCTGCATCCAAAATTGTATAACCGGTTGCATCTTTTCTAAAGCAATTCGTATTTCCTTCGCCAATAGAAAAATAGCTCCAAGCATGCAAGTTTTTGAAAGCGGCTTCATCTTCTAAAGAAGAAAAGAGTGCCCCTTCATCAAATCCAGTAAATGCAACATAAGACGGGCTTACCACAGGTTCCATCATCAAAGATGCCCCTTCTAATTCCCAAGTTCCCATGGTGCCTACAAAATTATCCCCTTGGACGATACCCCCATCAGCCCCAATCAAGGCAGCGATACTAGCCGCCCGCTTTAAATTCCATGTTCCTTGCGGCAGTGCCGATGCTTTAGGTAAGATAACTCCATAAAAAGAGGTCCCAACTTTTGCCCCTTCCGTATTTTCTAAATTTTTCCCAAAAAGGTAAAAATTGTATTTTTCAGCCGTACTTGATGTCAAAACATCCCCTGTGTACGTGTTATAGGTCACTGGTAAGTATGTTGCCACATTTTTCCACAACGTGTTATATGAACAATTGGAAGTTTCTGTTCCAGACAATGCACAAACCCCACCACCGGCTGTGGCTAATTCTTCAAGTTGCCTATGTTGCGTTTGGATAAAAGAGGAAAAAGCTTCCTTCATCGTACGCATTTCGGTCGCTACATTAACATTGGCTAGTTCCCGATTACGTTGTGCCACTTGCCTATACAAAACAGGTCCCAACACCGCCAAGATCCCTAAGACGGCAATAGCTTCTATCATAATAGACCCAGATTGGGTTTTTACAGCTTTTTTCATGTGGCATTACCCCCTAATTTTTTCCTATTATACACCTTTTTTTATTAAAAGTCAAGTATTTTTAAAAAATCCCCCCTCAATTCTCATTCAATCACTTTCTGCTTGAGTTTTTTTAGAAAAGAACTATCCTTCAGGACAGGAAGAGGTGCTTTATGTCATATATTACACGAACGCTTGGGGAAGACGAAAAAGTTCAAGTTGTCGCTAAATTACATTGGATTTGCTATGTTTATCCGACCCTACTTCTTTGCTTATGTTTATTCTGTGGTTTACTGGGATTAGGGGCTAATCCTGTTTTCTTACTAATCAGCTTTCTGATTGGGCTTTTGGCTTTTTACCATTTTTTAAATTTAAACGCCATAGAAATGGTTGTCACCAACAGACGGGTTGTCTGTCGCAAGGGTATTATTGGGATTAAAACTTGGGAACTAAAAAACAATAAGGTAGAATCCATAGAAGTCAAGCAATCTCTAAAAGGGCGTATTCTAGGTTATGCAACCTTATGGTTTTCTGGCACAGGCACTTCCAAGGTGTGCTTTCAAAACATTAAAAATCCTTGGTCCCTAAAGAAAAAAATAGATTTGATCATTGGGAAAGACGAAGATTGAAAAATGGGCTTGAAAACCAAGCCCATTTTTTGATAACCCCAATTTTTAACGTTTGGAGAATTGGAACCGTTTTCTGGCCTTGGAGAACCCAGGCTTTTTCCGTTCCACCACCCGAGAATCCCGTGTTAAGAAACCGGCCCGTTTTAATAAGGTATGAAGTTCTGGTTCAAATAAATCCAAGCATTTACTGATCCCATGACGCAAAGCATAAGCTTGCCCAGACAAACCACCACCACAAACGGTACATTGGACATCAAATTCACCAGCCCGGTTCGTAACCATAAATGGTTGATTGATAATCATTTGCAACACTGGGCGTGGGAAATATTCAGCCATTTTCCGATCATTAACCGTGATAGTTCCTTTCCCCGGTTTAATTATCACGCGGGCAATAGCATTTTTCTTTTTACCCGTGGCCTGAGAACGTCCCAAAGCGTCTTTCTTAGGTTGTCTTTTCGGTGCTTGTTCAGCCGCCGCCGGTGCTTCTGTCACCGTCTTTAAATCTTGCATTGATGTTACTGTTTCTTTTGTCATTAAGCACCTCTTTTATTCTTCGGATTTTTAGAAGCAATATCCAACGGGGTCGGATTTTGCGCCTGATGCGTATGTTCTGCCCCAGCAAAAACACGTAATTTCGTCATTTGTTTTGCCCCTAATGGGTTCCGAGAAATCATGCGTTTTACCGCCCGAAATAAAACCTCTTCAGGATGCTTTTCAAACATTTCTTTGATGGTTGTTTCTTTCAATCCACCCAAGTATCCTGAATAGTTATAATACATTTTTTCTGCCATTTTTTTGCCGGTCAATTTGACCTTAGCCGCATTAATGACCACCACATAGTCCCCGCAATCCTGACTAGGGGTATAACATGGTTTATTCTTCCCCCGTAAAATTGTGGCAATCTGACTGGCCAAACGCCCTAACACAACACCGTCGGCATCCACCAAATACCATTTGACATCACAATCCGCCGGTTTAAGGGTTTTCGTTGTTTTTGTTAATGTTGTCATTTGTCATCCTTTTTAAATAATACGTTTTTATTTTAACGTATTTTTTACGAAAGTCAAGTATTTTTTATGTTTTTTGGTGCGGTAATATTATACCGCACCAAAAATACTTAATCTTCTTTATTTTCTAGCTTTTGTTCTTCAGTTTTTTCGGATTTATGCTCTTTTTCAGGTTTTTCTGCCTTTTCCGGCACAGGAATTTCTTCCCCTGTTTCCTGATTAACACACTTCATACTCAAACGAATTTTGCCTTTTTCAAGCCCCATGAATTTGACCTTAACACGATCACCTTCTTTTAGAACATCAGTAACTTGTTTTACACGATGTTGGGCAATTTCAGAAATATGTACCAATCCGTCTTGCTTGCCACAGAAGTTCACAAAAGCCCCAAAATCCATGATTTTCACAACGGTTCCATCATAAATTTGACCAATTTCAGGTTCTGCCACAATATTTTTAATCATGGCTAAAGCTTTCTGGGCAGATTCTTCAGATAAAGAAGCAATTTGAATCACCCCATTATCATCAATATCAATTTTAGCCCCAGATTGTTCCACAATATCCCGAATCGTTTTACCCCCAGATCCAATCACATCTTTAATTTTATCTTTGGCAATTTGGATTAAGGTAAGGCGTGGAGCATGAGCGCTAATTTCTGTCCGAGGTCCCTGCAATGTTTCAGCAATTTTTCCCAAGATGAATAACCGCCCTTCTTTAGCTTGTTTTAAGGCTTTTTCCATAATTTCACGTGTAATGGATGTAATTTTAATATCCATTTGCAAAGCGGTTACCCCATCGGCAGTTCCAGCCACTTTAAAATCCATATCCCCTAGGTGATCTTCATCCCCCATAATATCGGATAGGATAACAAAGTTATCGGCTTCTTTCACAAGCCCCATTGCAATCCCCGCGACTGGCTTTTTCAAAGGGACCCCAGCATCCATTAATGCCAATGTTCCCCCACAAACCGTCGCCATAGAAGAAGAACCGTTAGATTCCATAATATCTGAAACTACCCGAATGGAATAAGGGAATTCTTCCTTACTAGGCAACATCGGGTGCAATGCCCGCCAAGCCAATTTTCCGTGACCGATTTCACGACGTCCCGGACTACCAAGGCGACCAACTTCCCCCACAGAATACGGTGGAAAGTTATAGTGGAGTAAGAAACTTTCCTTATATTCCCCAGATAGGCAATCCACCACTTGTTCATCATCCGCAGTCCCCAACGTTGCTGTCACTAACGCTTGAGTTTCCCCACGCGTGAATAAAGCCGATCCATGCGCCCGACTTAACAATCCAACTTCGCTTTCAATCGGCCGAATAGTTTTTGTATCCCGCCCATCAATACGAATCCCCGTGTTTAAAACCGCTTCCCGCATAACTTTGGATTCCAAAGAATGGAAAATTTGATCACACATGTAAGGTTCCACATCTGGATTGTCGGCAAATAAACCTTGAGCCTTTTCCCGTAATTCCGCAAGTTTATCAAGTCTAACCAATTTTTCGTGAATTTGGTAAGCCGCGGCAATATCTGCCCGCAATTCTTTTTCCAATGTTTGTTCCACTAAATCAAAAGAAGCTGGCTTTTCTGGAACTTCCCAAGCATCTTTAGCACATTCTTCAGCAAGTTCAATAATCATTTTGATAACGGGCTTTAATTGTTCATGCCCAAAATAAACCGCTTGCAACATGACATCTTCTGGTAATTCTTGTGCTTCGGATTCAACCATTAACACCCCTTCAAGGGTTCCGGCTACAACCAAATCCAACGCGGATTTTTCAAGATCTTTTGGACTAGGATTTAAGACATAATTTCCATCAATATACCCAACACGTGCCCCCGCGATAGGTCCTAAAAAAGGCAAGCCGGATAACGTCAAGGCCGCGGATGACGCAATCATTGCCACAATATCAGCTTGCGTTTCTTTTTCAAAGTTAATTAATGTCGCGGTTACTTGTGTTTCGTTGTTAAAACCTTTTACAAACAAAGGCCGAATAGGCCGATCAATTAACCGTGATGTTAAAATTTCGTATTCACTAGGCTTTCCTTCCCGTTTGAAAAAGCCCCCAGGGAAACGCCCCGCCGCATATGTTTTTTCCTGATAATTCACCGTTAGCGGAATAAAATCTTCAAATTTTTCTGGTGGAACCTTACTGGCACATACGGCTGCATGTACCATTGTTTCCCCGTATTTTACAATAACGGAACCATCTGCCTGACGTCCAATCTTACCTGTTTCAATACTTAAGGTTTTGTCTCCCCATTGAATTTCTTTACGATAAATTTTAAATAATGACATATTTTCTCTTTCCTTCCAATAAAAAGGGCCTTTACCCTTGCAAAGGCCCTGACAAACTTACTTGCGCAAACCTAAGCGCCGTAAAATATCTTCATACCTCTTCACTTCTTTCTTTTTCAGGTATGTAAGCAGTGACCGTCGTTCTGCCACCATTTTCAACAATCCACGCCGTGAATGGAAATCCTTAGCATGTGTTTTCATGTGTTCTGATAAGTCCTTAATCCGTTCGGTTAAAATAGCAATTTGAACCTCTGGTGAACCGGTATCAGTTGGTGACAAAGCAAATTCTTTGATCAACTGTTGTTTTTTTTCTTTACTTAACGACATCCTCTATCCTTTCTATTTGTTCAATTAACATTCGTTTTGGCTTCAAGATGTATCCATCCCAAAAGGCCAACACCACACTTTGATTCTGCCAAGTCACAAGAACCATTCCCTTTTTTTCTGGGAGAAGTCCCTGCTTTACACGCAATGCCTGTCCTTGGCACAACCGCCTTGCTTCTTCTTCCGAAACGGCCAGAACCAAGATGTCGTCCAGTACGGTCGCAATCGGTTTCAATAACAAGACTCTGGCATTATACTCTAGTTTTTCAATAAAATCAAGTGAAATCTCTTCCTTTGCCGTAAAGCACCCACAAGAGGTCCGACATAATTTTGAAATTGTGCCACAACTCCCTAAGGCCAAGGCCAAATCTCGTCCCAAAGAACGAACATATGTCCCTTTGGAACAACGTACAGAAAAACTAGCTTCATGCCCCGCTTTTTTTAATAATTTCAATTCATAAATCTGAATTTCCCTAGAGGCCAATTCAACCTTTTCCCCATTGCGGGCCAAAGCATAGGCCCGCTTTCCCCCTACTTTAAGGGCACTATATACGGGGGGAACTTGACGAATTTTCCCTAAAAACTTGGGTAAAATTGCCCTAATTTCCTTTGCCGTTGGAATATAGGTACTTTGGGAAATAACTTCCCCTTCCAAATCATCGGTAGTGGTCTGTACCCCAAAACGAATGGTAAAATCATAGGCTTTTTCCCCATCCATCACATAAGGAATTAATTTTGTTGCTTTTCCAAATGCAATCGGCAGCACCCCTGTTGCCAGTGGGTCCAAAGTCCCTGTATGCCCTATTTTAGCAGGATGATAAAGGCGTTTCAAACGCCCAACCACCTGTGCAGACGTCAAACCCGCTGGTTTATCAATAACCAACCATCCAGATAAAAAATTAATTTCCTTAGGCATGGGCCACCAATGAACGTACCCGTTCTACCATAGAAAAAAAACCATTCCGACGCGTGGGGGATAAATGATCTTCTAGACCTAAATCCTTAAAAATCCGTTCTATATCCAATTCCCGAATAAAAGCAGCTGTTTGCCCATTAATTAGGGAAAGTAAAATAGCCTCTAACCCCCGTACAATAAAGGCATCGCTATCGGCAACAAAAAAGAACTTATCCCCTTTTTGCTGAACAGTAATCCACACTTGTGATTGGCATCCTTGGACCTTATGGGCTTCTGTTTTATCTTCTTCTGGCATCGGGGGTAAACTCTGTCCTAATTCAATTAGGTATTGGTATTTTTCTTCCCAATCCGTAAATAAAGAAAAATTATCAATTAATTCCTGTTCTGTCATTCAATGTTTTTTAATCCTTCTAGTGTTAATTTTACCTTTATTATATCAACACTGCGATTTTTTTCATCAAAAATACGCTTATCCTCTTGTAAAAAAGGACGTAAGTCTTTTAATAATCCAGCATCTTCAGTAGCTTGACACGCTGAATTTTGTAAAAATTCTTTTTCTTGAGGGGTTGTTTGAACCGCCACATTTTGTAAATAGGTTTGCATCAAAGTACATTGTTCTTCATCAATCGGTTTGGCTGGGGGAGAAATAGCATCAAAATTCCGAATAAGAAATTCAATATCTCCAACGGGTTTTTCCTTTTCAATCTGTCCTGTAAAATGCACATCTATAACCGCTTGTACACTTTCCAAACTTCCTTTAACATCCAAATCAGCCCCTTTTAGCAGCCCCCAAGAAAAATCTTTAGAAAGCAATTGTTCTACTAATATTTCACGATCAAACTTTTTGGCTTTGATAACTAATTTTCCCTTTTCTGGGATAAACCCTTTGGTCGGGACATTCCCTATACACGCGAATGTTAGGTTAATTTCAGCTTCCTCCCCCTTAAATTCTACTTGCCCTTCTACCTGCGTTAAAATAATCTTTCTGGGGTAAACGGGAAATACTAAATCCGCCTGTGGTATTTCAAATTCAATTTTTCCTGTATCCGCCAATAACCATGCATTATGTAAAATAGGGGCTAATCCCTGAAACCGTGCTTTTTCCGTTAAAGAAGCCACCGTCCCTTGCACTTCTTTCCCCGTAAATGTCAACCCCAAAAGGGAGGCTTTTTGTTCAATAACGGGAACATGCCCCAAAAAAGAAAACATATATTTGCCGTTTGCTTCATCCACTTTCAATTGCCATTCGGGGCGCGTCAGGTGTACATGGCTAGCACTCCACCGATCTTCGGCAATCAAATCCCAATACGGGTGCCATTTAAATTCATTTTGCCACTTTTCAACATAGAAAAAATTGGGTTCAAATACCGCGGTTGCAAAACCTTCTAGTTGTTCTTTTGGGGGAAAGTGTCCCCGATATAACGTCGTCCCTTCTAATTGCCCATCTGGGGTCAATAATACCCCTTGTGTAGGGAAAGTCATTTCATCCGGTGTTTCTTTAAGTGGCATCCAAACGGTCAGAACTTTTTTCTTCAAGTCTAAATCATTCTTCACAGATGCTTCTGGCAATATTAAACTTGCTTGATCGGCTCGTTGTTGCAAAACAGCCCCCGAAATCCCCAATGCCTTTAACTTCGCCCTTAGGGCCTTAGCCAAAGTATCATGATCCGGTCGTGTCAACACAGTGGATGGGGTTACGTAAGACATAGCATTAGGGAAAAAACGCGTTAACACCGCGCCTTGCAAAGCAACTGCCCCTACAAGAGCCAGACGTCCCAATAATTTTGCTAACATATTACAGTCTCCATCTTAAGCCTACAAGTATTTATGTAAAATCACAAGTTTTTTCTTTTATTTTTACATAAAGGGTATAAACTTTTCATCATGACATGGGAACTAAAAGAATTTGATGTCGTACTTAGCACAAATGAAACAGCTTGCGACTATCCACCGTTTACAGTTGTTATTGCAGGACGACAACTTAAAGGGCGTGGCCGAATGGGACGTGTTTGGCAAAGTCCATTGGGTAATTTATATGCCAGCTTCGTTTTCCCTAAAACGCAAACGCCTCCTGCTTTTTTATCATTTTTACTAGGGGTTTCTGTTGTTCAAACCTTGCACAAACCTGTTGCCTTAAAATGGCCAAATGATATTTTGCTCAATGGGAAAAAATGTGGGGGAATTTTATTAGAACAAGAAGACGATAAAATTATTGCTGGTTTAGGTTTAAATCTTAGCTCTTGCCCTAAAAGCGGAGTTATGTATCCTGTGACACATCTAGGATATCGGGGAACCCCCGCTCTTTTTACAAAACGTCTATTAAAAAGCATTGAAAAAAATTATGAACTTTTAGAAACAAAGGGCTTTCCCTATCTTCGGGAAATATGGCTATCGCACGCTTATGGGCTAAAAGGTCCTGTCAAAGCTGTCTTGCCCAACAAAGAATTAACAGGCATTTTTTACGATTTAACCCCAAATGGGGAACTTGTTCTTATTACCCCAGATAACAAGAAACATCTTATTTCTTGTGGGGATATCTTTTTTAAGAAACCTTAACTTATCACTTTTACGTTCGCATACGCTCACCGAACTCCCTCAACGTGAGTTCTCATCTTCTTTAATATTTACCTTGAAATGGCGGATGGAGTGAGATTCGAACTCACGTTGGGCGTAAACCCAAACACACTTTCCAGGCGTGCGCCTTCAACCACTCGGCCATCCATCCACATTGTTTATTAAAGCATATTTTTACTCAAAAATCAAGAGATATATTTTCCTATCCCCCAAGAGCTTTATAGATATGAATTAAATCCTGATATAAGGCATGGGTTGCCTGCACAAGTTCTCTTTGGCCAGCAATTAAATTCTGAAAAGCCGTGAGTACTTCAGAAAATGAAATCAACCCCCCAGTATATTTATCATATGTCAACTGATAAACTTGTTGTAAATGGCTTAAACTTTGGTGCCTTAAATCATGAGTTTTTAAATCTTGATCTAACTCAACATAGGCATTTTTCACTTCATGAACCGCCGTCAGTAAAGCCTTTTCATAAGCAAGCAATTTTTCTTCCTTCATTTCTTTTTGAAGGATAATATTCTGTCGTAATACGCCCCAGTGAAACAACGGGGTACTTACCCCAGGAAGTAGATGATATGTATAACTTTTATGATTAAGCAAAGAACTGACTTTATTATCTTGAAATCCCAAAAAAGTAGATAAATTGACTTTTGGGAAAAGCTCAGCAACAGCCATCCCAACAGCCGCATTTTGCCCAATTAATTCTTCTTCGGCGACACGGACATCTGGCCGATTCCGAAGCAATGAAACGCTAGCATCATACACCCGATTAACATCAAACAAAAACGGCTCTAAAATAATATTATGGGAACTTGCCAACTCTTTATTAAGCGTATTTGGTAAGTTCCCCAATAATAAAGCAAGCGTATTTTTCTCTACCTGTTCTTGGGCTTTTAAGCCAGGTAATGCCGCCTTTGTTTCTGCTAACAAATATTTGGCTTGTTCTAATTCTAATTTCGTTTCCAAGCCACTTTGATATTTCTTTTGAACCAAGTGTAACAAATCTTCTTGTGTCTTTATATTGCGCTGTAATAGGGATATCTGAGCTTGGACCATACGTAATGACATATAAGCTAACGCTAATTGTGCCTGCACAGAAACAAAGACATTTTTTAATGCTTCTTGGGCCCCACGATAACTACTTTCTGCTTGCTCTGTCTGGCGACGTCCTCCGCCAAAGATATCTAATTCCCAATTGACATCAAAACCAACTTGATAATAATCTTCCTTAAGCAACATTGGCATAGATTTAGGCTCTTTTACATAGGTATACCCCGCTTCAATATCCACCATCGGTAAATTCTGCACGGATGTCTTTTTTAAAAAAGCACGTGCTTGTCTTAACCGCATAAGCGCTTGCCCAATATCTAGATTTTGTTCAGCTGTTTTAGTAAGCATACGGGTTAAAGGGGCTTCGTGAAAATCACTTAAATGAAAAGGTGCGTGAACCTGTTTGTTTTGAGATAAACCTAAAATTTGAGCCACTTCTTTATCTTCAAAAAAGATGGGACGTTGATAATCCGGTCCAACCGTGCACGAAACCAACACAAAAAAAAGAATAATTTTTTTCATATCTTTTTCCTTTTCCGGCGTATTTTAGGAACCGGAACCTTAAAATAACAGTGACGGCCAATCCCTTCACAAATACCATATAAGGCCGGAATAAATAAAATCCCAATACATGTAGCCGCTAACATCCCCGCGAATACCGTAACCCCAATGGATATCTGGCTGGAAGCCCCTGCCCCCGTGGCAAGCAACATAGGGACAACCCCTAAAATAAATGTTAAAGCCGTCATTAATACGGCACGAAAGCGTTCTTTTGCCCCATAAATACAGGATTGAACCAACGATTGTCCTTGTCCACGGGCTTGTAAAATAAATTCCACAATTAAAATCGCATTTTTACTAGCAAGACCAATGAGTAATACTAACCCTAGCTGAGCATAAATACTTAAAGGAAGGCCCCAAATCATGAGGCCTATCAAGGCCCCTAATAAAGCAAAAACATTTGAAAAAATGACCGAAAATGCCGTTAACCAACTTTCATATAACCCAACCAAAAACAAATATCCAAAAATAATTGCCAACACAATTAAAATAAGAACCAAGCCCGATGTTTTAACCTCTTGTAAGCTCAATCCTGTCCAAGCTAACGCATACTTTGGTCCTAAGTCGTTCACCATTTTTTGCACCTGTTGAATTCCTTGCCCAGAACTCACCTCTTGTTTTGTAGCCGCTGTCACTGGAGCACTTAAATACTGGTTAAACCGATACACAATCTTAGGGCTGAGTATGGTTTTGAACTCTATCAAATTTTTAAGGCGCACCATATTTCCACCCAAACTTGGAACATATAAATTTTCAATATTATTTTGATCTTGACGATAGGGGAAAGCCGCTTGTACAATCACTTTGTTAACTTGCCCTTGAACAGGAATATTATTAACATATTGAGACCCTAAATTCGCTTGTAATACAGAAAAAATATTAGAAATTGGGACATGATAATTCAACGCTTTTGTACGATCAATTTCCAAAAATAAATGGGGACTTCCAGGGGTTAATGTACTAAATCCAAACACAAAATTAGGGCTTTTTCGTATTTTTTGTATAACAGATTGCGTAGATATAAATAATTTTTCAAAAGAAACATCTTCATCTATAGCATTAATTTGAAAAGAAAGGCCATCACTTGTTCCAACGCCAGGAATAGATGGTAAGGCATAAAATTCTATAGATGCTTGCGTATTATGCGTATAATTTTCCTGTAAACCATTTAAAATATGTGCTAAAGAAAGTGTTTTTGTTGTTCGTTGTTCCCATGGTTTTAACCCCACTACCCCCATCGCAATATTTTCCCCTTGTCCCCCTAAAAAACTAACCCCAACAACAGAAATAAAATAACGAACCCCAGGTAAAGCCAGTATTTTTTGAGATAATTTTTCTAAGACCGCTTCTGTCCTATTCCGGCTGGCTGTTTCGGGTAATTGAATATTCGCAAAAATGACCCCCTGATCTTCCTGGGGGATAAAGGAAGTTGGCCTGATAAAAAACAAGAAAAAAGTTCCAATTAAGGTACAACTAATTAAAAAAGAACTTGTTTTTAGGTGTTCACAAAAAAACCGTACCGCAGATATATATCGCTTTTTTGTCCACTCTAACATTTCATTAAAAAAATCAAAGATCTTTAAAGGATTCTTACTCTGCCGTCCCAAAAATAAAGCACATAAAGCGGGACTTAACGTCAAGGCATTGACCGATGAAAATACAACCGCTGTCGCAATTGTAATTGCAAATTGCTGGTAAATTTTCCCCGTAATCCCCGCCATTAACCCAACAGGAACAAAAATAGATAACAAGACAAGCGTCGTTGCTATTACCACAGTACTAATATCTTTCATTGCTTGTATAGATGCCTCTTTTGCGGGCAATTTCCTATTTGCCATTAGGTATTGCACCCGTTCTACCACAACAATAGCATCATCCACAACCAAACCGATAGCTAAAATAAGGGCAAATAAAGTTAAGATATTAATATCAAATCCTAAGACATAAATAACTGCAAACGTACTGATTAATGATACAGGAATTGTTATCATTGGAATAAATGTCGCAAAGATATTTTGTAAAAAAAGATATACAACCCCAACCACCAACAAAAAAGTAATTAATAATGTTTCAATAATCCCTTTTAACGATGCCCGCACAAAATCAGTAGAATCATATACAACTTCTAATTCCAATCCCTCTGGGAAATGATACGTCAAGGTTTTAATTTCTTGGCGTACTGCCTGCATCGTCTGCAAGGAATTTGTCCCAGGTGTCTGGCTTAAAGCCATAATAACTGCTGGCTGATTATTAAACAAAGAAGTCATTTGATAGGTATCCGCCCCCCAAGAAACTTCTGCCACATCTTTCAACCTAACAATTCCCCCTTTAGTATCCACAGCAACCACAATTTCTTCAAAATCAGAAACACTTTTTAAAAATCCCTTTGCGCTTAAGGTTAAAACAAAAGCATTTGTCACAGGACTTGGGGCTGCCCCCAAAGATCCAACACTAGCTTGAACATTCTGATTTTCAATTGCCTGAATAATATCTTGAGAACTTAATCCTAAAGCATTTAACTTCATAGGATTTATCCAAACACGAATACTATGTTGTGGGCCATAAACTGTTACATCCCCAACCCCATGTACCCGAGATAGTGGATTTTTTAAATAGGTATATGCATAATTACTTAAAAACAAATCCGAATAAGAGTTATTTTTCCCTTTTAAAACAAGCATCCCTAGCATATTTGCTGATTGTAATTTTACTTCTATCCCTTCTTGACGAACTATAGGGGGCAGAATAGGTTCTACCTGTTGTAACCGATTTTGTACTTTAACCTGAGCTATATCAGGGTCGGTCCCAATATTAAAAGTAATGGTCAATTGATAAACACCATTATCATTTGAAGTAGAAGACATATATAACATATCTTCAACCCCATTAATTTCATTTTCAATTGGAATAGCCACTGTCTCTGTTAGAATTTGAGCATTTGCACCGGGATAATTAACTGAAACAATCACTTGCGGAGGGGTAATATCTGGATATTGGGAAATTGGCAACACACTTATCGCTAATCCCCCCAACAAAACCATTACAATAGCAATAACGGCCGCAAACCTAGGATGAGTAATACAAAATTGGGAACCCGTCATTCTTCCTCCACTGACGAAGCAATGTTTGCTTTTTTCCCAATATTTTCACTTCCCATAGAGGTCATGACGACTTTTTCTCCTGTCGTCAATCCCTTTAAAATAACAACATTTTCTCCCTGAACTGGCCCCAGAGATAATTGCCGCTTTTCAATAATTTGCTGATTATTTACTATAAAAACAAAAGGGATGTCTTCTTCCCAAGATAATTGATCTAACGACAGAACAAAAACATCATGAAGTGTTTTTTCTAACAAAACATCCACGTATGCTTGGGTAACAAGTAATCTTTGCCCATTTGAAAAATCAGCATACATCGTTAACGCATTTGTTTTAGAATTAATTTCATTATTTGTATAACTCAATGTTCCTGTTTCCGGATACCGCCGACCATCCGCTAGTTGCAAAGAGATTGTCCAATCTTCAAATGGCAGATGATGCGCACTATATGATTCTACATAATCTTTATCCGAAATAGAAAACATAACCCTAATAGGATCTTCTTGAATAATACGCACCAATGCATCGCTTGAAGGTGCTACATAATCCCCCAAAGATACTTTAATCGTTCCAATACGTCCAGAAATAGGGGCACAAATCGTTGTATAATCATAATTGACTTTAGCGACCTGCTCGGCGGCCTTAGCGGCCTCTAATGAGGCTAAAGCCGATAAAAAAGAAGCTTTTCCTTCATCCAATTGTGCTAAGGCAACCGCTTTTTCCCCTGTTTTTAGCAAACGTTGGTAATATTGATGCGCATTCACCAAAGTCGCTTCTGCAGATAAAACGTTTGCCTGTTCTAAGGCTAATTTCGCTTTATATTCATCTTGTTTTAAAATAAAAAGGGTTTGTCCTTCTAAAACATCTGCCCCATCTTCAACCAAAATATCTTCAATAAAACCGGCAAGAAAAGGGTGCACCTCTACGGAATTAATCGGCATCACATATCCAATATAACGCCGTTGCAATGTCAATTCCTGTGGAACCATTTTTTTAACTTGGACTGTTAATGGCAAGACCTTTTTTTCTTCAAAAGGAGGGGACATAAAACAATATCGCCCAACCCCTAAACTTCCTAAAATACATATCCCCAATATCCAAATCCATTTTTTTAAGCGCGTTCTATGTGCCATGGGGTCCTCATTTTCGTATTTGTTAAGAAAATACCTAATAAAATACATCCACCACCGATAACTTCAGTCCATACAAGAGATTCTTTGAGTAAAAAGAAAGCCTCTATCGTACTAAAAATAGGCATTAAATAATACACAACACTTACTTTAATTGATCCTAATTTTTCCAGGGCCTTATTCCAGAAAAAATAAGCCAGAACAGAATTAAAAATGCCCATATACAACATAATTCCCAATACACCCCAAGTTAAATGTTCTTGAATCAATGGGAATCGAATCGTTTCATAAATAAAAAACGGTAAGCAACCCAACGCCCCCACCACAATTCCAACCGTTAAAAGACTTTCTTGAGACAAAGTTGAAGGTTTGGTGGACATTAAATAGCTATAAAAACCAAAACTACACGCCATAGCGACCATCCAAAAATCCCCCATTTGAAAAGGAAAATGAAAGATTTCCTGTAAACGACCTTTCAAAATAATTACAAAAACCCCAATAACAGCAAACAACATACCTATCTTTGCTCTCTTGTTAATAAAAGCTCCCCCTAAAAAATGGGCAAACAACAACAAAAAAACGGGCCCTGTAACTGAAATTAAAGACATTTGTACCGCAGACAGGGTATAACTGGCGTAATAAACACATGTATTGCAAAACGTGATTCCAATTAAAGAAGAATAAAGAATAAACTTCCATTCTCTCTTAAGATACATTTTTTCTTTCATGACCCGCTTATACGTAAACGGAACAAGGCAAATTCCAGCAATTGCCCACCTAAAAAATGCTATTTGCCAAGGGGTTAAAATCCCTTGCAGGGCACTTCCAACAATAACATTAAAACTCCAAAAAAAAACAGCTAGTATCGCCAGCATATATGCCATGTAATATTCCCCTTTAAAAGGGGATATAAGGGGGGAAAACAAGAGATACTACATAAACTTTAGTATAAAAAAAGGGGGGAATAATTGCTTCCCCCTTTTCAATAATAATTCTTCAATCTATGGCATTAATTTATTCCACCAACCTTTTTTCCCTTTTGGACTAGGTTCAGGTGTTTTTTCTGCCTGAGATTCTTGTTCTTTTGAAGATTTTTCTTTAGTTTTTCCTGAAGTTCTTTTTTTAGGGGCATCAGGTTCTTGACGTCGTTTCGCATCAAATAATACTAAAGATTCCTGAGGGACAACCTTAAATTTTTCTTCAGCAGTTTTTTCTTCTGTACCCCCATTTCCTTTTTCCTTCTTGGCTTTAAAAGACTTTTTACCCCGTGTATTTTGTTTGTTTTTTTCTTTTGTATCTTTTTCTTCCTTAATTTGTTCCACTTTTTCTTCTTTTACCGTTTCCTTTTTCTCAGGGGTTGGCTTTTTCTGAAAAATCTTTCTTAACGTACTTGTGGGTTTTTCTTCCACAGGCAAAGGTTCTTCGCGTTCTGTTTTTTCTAAACGATAATCCGTTAAAACCTGCATATCTGGATCAATCATAATCCGTAAGCTGAATTTGCCTTTTTCTTCTAGTTCTGTCAACGAAGACCGTGTATTATTCAACAAATACAACGCCACCTTTTCTGGCACAAAAACAATCACATTTTTATTGATAAGTTCTGTTCCGAACCCTTCTAACAAATGGATCATCCTAATGGCGCAAGATTCCACCGTCCGAACCCGTCCCTTTCCTGCACAACAAGGGCATGGGACATATGAACTTTCCAATACACTAGAATGTAATCGTTGCCGAGACATTTCCATTAAACCAAAACCCGATATTTTCCCCATTTGAATACGGGCCCGGTCATGACGTAATGCTTCCCGCAAAGCACGTTCAATATGTGCATTATTCTTTGGTTCCATCATATCAATAAAATCAATCACAACAAGCCCTGCTAAATCTCTAAGCCGCAATTGACGGGCCAATTCTTCGCAAGCTTCCAAATTCGTTTTTAAAGCGGTTTCTTCTAAATCCCGTTCCCGAATTGCCCGACCCGAATTCACATCCACCGTTACCATGGCCTCGGTCTGATCAATCACTAAATATCCACCAGATTTAAGCTGAGCAACATTGTTATACAAAACCTCTATCTGATTTTCTATTTGGTATTTAGAAAACAATGGGATATCCCCCCGATATTGAGTTACTTTTTTAGCTTGAGAAGGAAGAAGTAACTTAACAAAATCTTTTACCGATTTAAATGTATCAACCCCTTCTACAAAAACATCTTCTATATCCGCTGTAAAAACATCCCGCAAAGAACGCTTAATAATATCCCCTTCTTCATGAATCAATTTCGGGGCAATAGAAGATAACGTTTGTTCCCGAATTTTCATCCAAGTTTTGATTAAATAATCATAGTCCCGACGAATATCCGTTTTTTTCTTTTCTTGACCGGCTGTTCTAATAATAACACTCATTCCTTCCGGAATAGGCAACTTACTGACAATTTCTTTTAAATTCTTACGTTCTTTAACATTCGTAATTTTCCGAGAAATACCAGCCCCTCGCCCATTATTTGGCATCAAAACACTATACCGTCCCGCCAAAGAAAGATATGTCGTCAAGGCCGCCCCTTTATTACCACGTTCTTCTTTAATAACTTGGACCAACATGACTTGCCCATGATGAATCACTTCTTGAATTTTGTATTTTTTAAAAAAAGATGTTTTGGGAATATGAACATCATCCGAAGCCGGGGCAGAAACAACCTCAACATCCCCTTCCACCGCGGCATCATCTTCCATATCATCACTATCTTTATCTTCTTGGTTAATCAGCTGTTTTAAAGCTTCCTTATCCGCAACTGGAATTTGATAATAATCAGGATGAATCCCACTAAACGGTAAAAAACCGTGCCGATGACCACCATAATCTACAAAAGCGGCTTGTAAAGAAGGTTCAACCCGAATAACCTTCGCTAAATAGATATTTCCTTTAATCTGTTTTTTTGTGGATGTATCCACATCCATCTCAACCAATTTCCCATCATCCACGACAGCCACACGGACTTCCTCAGGATGACGCGCATCAATAAGCATCTGTTTTGACATAAATTCCCCACTAATATTTTTTGAAAACAAGGCGTATCGGCGGTAAGGCTTACCCCTAATAAAGTAAAAAGCCCTAAATAAATCATCAACATAGTTCCGCCAATCCGTAAAAAAACTTAAAACAATATTTTCTATTGCGTTTGTTATTATACCGATATACAATCCAAGAATCAAGTTATTTTTTAAAGGGCCTTTATTTATGCGTATCTTATACTTGTTTTTAATGGCTTTTTTGTTTGCTTTCCCCTCGTTAGGGGTAACGGTTCAAGATGTTCGTTTTTCGGCATCCTCTCCTCAAAAAGTACGGTTGGTTGCTGATTTATCCGAAAAAACAGAAGCTAAAGTTTTTAGGTTACAAAATCCCCCACGGTTAGTTGTTGATTTTGAAAAGGCAACTTTTTCTTCTGTTGTTAAAAATAATACTTTTAAACCTGTTGCCTTCATTGAAGGAATTCGTTTAGGGGTTCCTCAACCTAATATCGGGCGGCTTGTCTTGGATATTCCCACAAAAGATTTAACCGAAAACCACTTTTTCCTTCCTCCGGGGGCGGGGAAAACTTGGCGTTTTGTCATTGATTTAACGTTGGCCGAATCTACAAATTCAGAGGCAACAACTTACCATAAGGGGCTTACACCATTTCCAGCAAAAGCCCCCCGACAAAAAATTGTCATGTTGGATCCGGGGCATGGGGGGCAAGATCCAGGGGCGATTTCTTCCACGGGGAAGTATGAAAAACACTTAACACTTTTATTTGCCAATGAAGCTAAAAAAGTGTTAGAAAAAAAAGGGTATACCGTTTATATGACCCGAACAAATGATACGGCCGTTTCTCTTCGATCCCGTATAGAAAAAGCCCATAAACACAATGCCGATATTTTTATTTCTATCCACGCCGACAGTGCCAAAAATAAATCCGCAAAAGGATTATCTATTTACACGATTTCTGAAAAAGCCTCTGATGCAGAAGCAGCCGCCTTAGCCGAACGTGAAAACAAAGCGGATATCATTTTAGGGATCAATCTAGAAGAATACCAAGAATCTATTGGCAACATTTTAATTGACTTAGCTAAACGCGATACTATGGATAAATCTGCCCAATATGCAGAACTCTTTGTCAAGGAAGTTAAGCATACCGCCCAACTAAAAACCACCCCTCATCGCTTTGCTGGATTTGTGGTTTTAAAATCACCAAACATACCATCTGTTCTAATAGAACTTGGATATCTTTCCAACAAGAAAGAAGAAAAGATGCTTCAAAAGAAATCCTACCGAGCCGAAATCATTACTGCCCTTGCTAAAGGCTTAGATCAATACTTTAAAGAATTGGGGGATTGATGCCACCATTTTTAAGCCCTGATGAAGATTCGTGTCTTTTACACATTTTATTGGTTCCTAATGCTAAAGAAAATAAGATTTATGGTCTTTTTAATGAACGATTAAAACTTTATATTTCTGCCCCAGCTGTGGACGGAAAAGCGAATAAAGCTTTAATTAAATACCTGGCTGATCTCTTTAACCTAAAAAAAAATCAGATTTCCTTGATACAAGGGGAAAGATCCCATCAAAAAACAGTACGACTAGATGCCCCTATTGACCACATCTGTACTTGTTTAAGTCAACATATTTCCGTGTAAAATACGTGTAATCTCGCTTCCTTGCATCAAAGAAAAACCTAAGGCTTGGGCTTGTTGTATTTCTTGAGGGGTTTGAATATCAAACAAGATAATTTTTTCTTTAGGATAATTCAAAGTAGCAGCCCATTTCATCTGTTGACTATTAATCTTTAGGTAATGCATCGGGATTTTATCCCATGCTAAATAGGATATTTCCTCCGGAATGCGTAATAAAAAGAGGGATTGTTGATAACAAGGTATTTTTTGAATACTTTGCCATAAATCCCGTTCCCAAAGAAAATCTGATAAACTTATTTCATAAGAAATACCTTGATGTTGATACAATTGGTGCATTTCCTGATAAACGGGTTGGGTTAAAAGATAAGGACTCGCAGAAAAAACTCCTCCTTGTGTTTTGGGCAATTCCTTTTTTAAAATTTTTGTATACAGCGCATTCTTAAAGGCCCTTTTCAAATATGTATCAGAATCCAATATCACCTTTGGAAATAGAACTTGACGGACATCAATATCTTTACAAAAAACACTGGTAAATACAGGAACCATCTCGGTTAAATCATGAACCTGACAAATGCATTGATGCCGTGTTAAATGTGAAACATCCGCTGTTTTTAGCTCTGATAAAATATGTGTGAGAGTTGGGGTATCCAAGGGCAATGAAGGAATTTTTTGAAGCACTTTTAAATCAGAAAAATCTGCTGTTGGGGTTAGCTCTTGATGATTAATTTTATGGATCAAAGCATTAAAATCTGTGATTAAATTAAAAAATGATAATTTATGTTCTTGGAAAAAGGATTTTTCCAGCCCCTTTAATTTCAAGGAAAGCAACATCATATCCTGTAATTTATTATGGGCAAAAAAGGCAACGCTATCCCCTTCGCTTAAAAAGAACAATTTCGTTTGATATGTCTGTTCAAAAGAACTCAAAAAATGCAAAAGAACCTTTTTTTTCTCATCTTCTTTAGGTAAAGGAATATAAAGAGCATGCCCTTTAAATGTTCTTTTTTCAAGATATTTGAGATAGTCAAAAACACTATTATACCGCATCATATCCCCTTAAATGTTGCACACACACGCATTGTGATGCTTGATGCGGGATCGCCCCCATTTGCATACACGTTTGTAAAGCACAATCTCCCCCATATGGACACGTTTTTTTTCGAGAAGCCGCATGAATCAAATCAATAAAATCACCTTGAAAAAAGGTATATGGGGAAGACAGAATTTGAGTTAATTTTTCTTGCGTATCCACTCCTGTTACAAAAACAGGAACATGATTGATTGATTGTGTTAAACAAACTTCTACGGGAAGAAGTAAAAAATCAGCTTCTAATAAATCAAAACGATAAAAGGCCGTTTCTGCAGTAATGCCCCCAATACCTAACCGATACTGTTTTCCTGGACGAGTTAGGGCTTCCTTATACAGATTTTTATTTAACAAGACTTCTGCAATATCTAAAATAATCCAAACTGGGTCATTATTTTCAATCCAAGCACTTTCCAACGTTCCTTGCACCATCAAAGGCAATGTCGTTTGTTTAAACAGCTCTTTATTTGGGTGTTGCAATAATTGTTTCTGTATTTTCTGAACTAACCACATTGGAAGCTGATCCATATTGTTTTTTAAGGTCCATGTATATCCCCACAGAGAGTTGCTCCCCTTTTGATAAATTACCCGCCTAAACCAACTATTTTTTTCGGGAATATCTTTTAAAAAAGCCTCATAATCAACCTCTTGATTCGTTTGCTTTTTAGCTATCTGAATCAGGGACAAAACCCCCATCAAATCCTGTGGTAAATGGAACAAGCGTACATTTTCTTCTTTTTTTCCTGTTTGAATTTGAAAAAATGTTTGAATTTGGCGCATCACATCCACAACTTGATGTTCATCAAGATCAACCCCTATTAATAAACGATCTTGTTGTTCAAATGTAAAAAGCCGACAATATTCATACGCTAATAACGGTTCTAATAAATGTTCTATGACGTGCATCAACCTTTCGGCCCCTGGCAGACCTAATAATTGACTTGTCCCTATCCAAAGGACAACCGACGGTGTTTCTAAAGCAGCGACACGCTTTATTGTTTCTAAGGCCAGTTGTTCTTGTGTCTCATACATTTTTTCTTCCTAAACTTGAGCTTTCAGTATAAAGGATATCCTTGAAAAAACAACTTGTTTTTTTGGGAAAAATCTTGCATACTCCTTTCAATAGGAGGAATCACACATGCATTACTTAACAGGGGAAGAAGTTTCTGTCACATCCTTAAAAACAATAGCCCAAGAATTTGGTTTTATGTTGTGGCCGCACCCCGATGATCCTTTCTTATTGCATAAAACACCCTATCAAAGTTTTCCAGAAATGCTTTCTGTCCTTACAGATCATATTACAGAAAAAAAACTTAATTCCCTCTTCACTTTCCCTGTTTCTTTCATCTTAGATGCGAATGCACAATCTGAATCCTTACATAACTTCTTTAAATATCAAGCCCGTAACCAATTGGATAAAACCATCGGTGTCTTGCTAACTTGCCCCGTTATTTACGCCTGTGATGTTGCGCAAATTTTTACCGAAGCCTTACATCAACGATTACACTTTCCTAGCACACGTTACAGTAATATTCATATGGCTATTCATGAAGCGCTCGTCAATGGTTTAGTGCATGGAAATCTAAAACTACCTAGTTCTTTACGGCAATCAGCTCGTGATTTCGTTGATTACGCCCGCATTGTTAATGAACGCTTATTAGACCCTGCCTATGCTAATAAATCCATCAGTATTTGGGCTACTTGGAATACCTCTAGATTGGAAATTAAGATTCGGGACGAAGGGGCTGGATATACGGTTTTACCCCCCCATAAAAAACATGTGGCAGAAAAACGTTCTGGACGGGGGCTTTATCTAATTGCCGGAACTGCTGATTCCTGCACAATTGATGATTTTGGGCGAGAAATCACATTATCTTTTATTCTAAATAATCTAAACAACGAACAAGATATCGGGGTTTCTGAAAATGCGGCTTTACTGCATGATCCTGTAACCGATTTTTCGGATTGTCGTATTTTAATCATTGAAGATAACCCCAGTAATCAAATCTTGGTTTCACAACTTTTAAACGTGGTTGGAATTGGTCATATTGAAACAGCTCAAGATGGGGTTGAAGGCCTTGAAAAAGCATTCAGTATGAAACCAGACTTAGTCATTTTGGACATCACTATGCCCCGAATGAATGGATATGAAGTACTTCACCAACTCAGAACAAATCAAGATACGGCCTCTATCCCGGTTTTAATTCAAACGGCTTCTGATACACGGGCAGCACGGGATAAAACTTTTAGTGCGGGGGCAACAGACTTTATCACAAAGCCATTAAATCCTTTGGAATTTTTCTCTCGGATACGGGTACACTTAGAAAATAGATTACTTGTAAAACATCTTGAAACGAAACTCGCTCAAATCAATGAAGAACTAGAACTTGCCCAAAAAATGCAAGAAAGTTTATTACCCCCCACGGAAGCACTTCAAGATATCAGCCAACGTTATCATCTAGATATTTCTTATACGTTCTTACCTTCTTCCCATTTAGGGGGGGATTTCTGGCAAATTTTTCCATTGGCTAAAGATAAGGTCGCTTTTTATATTTGCGATTTTTCGGGACATGGGGTAAGTGCTGCCATGAATACGTTCCGATTACACACCTTAATCGGGCAAATGGATATGACGGCATTGAAAAAGCCTTCCGAATTTCTTTTTATGCTTAATAATTCTTTGGTCAACTTGTTGCCCAGGGGACAATTTGCTACTTTCTTCTTTGGTATTTTAAACAAGCGACAAGGAACATTAACATATGCTGGGGCCAGTTCGCCCTTCCCTATTTTGGTTAAGGACAACAAACCCTCTTTCTTAGATACTTCCGGGATGCCTTTGGGAATTTTAAAGGACGTTACTTATAAAGATAAAAAGGTACCATTTTCCAAAGAAATGGGCATTTTACTATACAGTGACTCTTTCACTGAACAACAAAATAAAGAAGGAAATCGCCTTGATTATGATGGTTTTATGAAAATGACTCAGACGTGTTTCTCAGAAAAAACATCTCAACAAGTCATTGCCCAAATCATGCAAAAATTTCATGAATTTTCTGACACCCCTAGTACCGATGATATTACGGCTGTCTATTTGAAAGGCCTCTTATGATTCGGGTGTATATAGAGGCTCTGGACCCTAAAAAACCAACACCTCTTTCTGTGGATCACTATCATTATTTGGCCCACGTTATGCGTTTAAAAGCGGGGGACAGTTTTTTAGCGTTTAATCAACTTCAAGGGGAATTTTTAGCTGTATTTCAACCTAAAAACAAAAAAGAAGGTCATCTTTTACTACAAAAACAAACGCGTTTACCAGAACAACCTCGTCCGCCTGTAACACTTTATATCGCCCCTATCCGAAAAGAAAAAATGGAACTTGTGTTACAAAAGGCAACAGAAATTGGCGTAGAGATCATCCAACCTATTTTAACGAAACATACATGCCATCGGCCTTTATCAAAAGAACGGGCGGATATTATTATAAAAGAAGCGGTAGAACAATCTGAACGGCTGACATTACCTAATTGGCTTCCCCCTATATCTTTGGAAGAACTTCTTATTAAACGTTCAACAGATATCCCTCTTTTTTACCTATCCGAACGAGGGGAAACGCAACATATTTCTTTGCCCGCCCCTCCTATAAGCTTTCTTATCGGACCAGAAGGGGGATTTTCTAAGGAAGAAATTACCTTATTAGGTCAACAAAAAAACGCCCAAGCTATCAACCTAGGCGCTTTTATTCTACGGGCGGAAACAGCCGCTATTGCTATGCTAGCGACCTACCGCTTTCATAAACTGTTTTATACAGCTTGACGTAGTTTTTCCTCACAGCAACACTTTTCTTCAACAAACCATATACGATCTTCAAATTCGGATTTTTTCCCCTTATTGAATTGGCTAACAGGACGAAAATACCCCATAACCCGTGTCCAACATTCCACCGCTTGACGTTCATTAGAAAATTTTTCTAAAATTTGGTTATCTGTCATGCTTTGTTCTCCTTTTCTGCAAGTTCTTGACGTTTTTTTTCAATGAGTTCCGCATCACACTTTGGGCAGAACTTGTGTTCCCCACTAATATACCCATGCTTGGGGCAAATAGAATAGACAGGGGTAATAGAAACATAAGGAAGATGATAATTTTCTAATACCCGTCTAATAAGTGATTTACAAACACTTGCTGAAGAAATCCGTTCATTCATATACAGGTGCAAAACCGTTCCCCCTGTATACTGTGTTTGCAATTCATCTTGATAATCCAACGCTTTAAACGGATCATCTGTGAAGTTCTGTGGTAATTGAGAAGAGTTTGTATAATAGGGGGCCTCTTTCTTTCCTGCTTGAATAATACCAGGATAGCGTTTTTGATCTTCTTTGGCAAAACGATATGTTGTCCCTTCAGCTGGCGTTGCTTCCAAATTGTACATATTTCCTGTTTCTGCTTGGAAATCCAGCATTTTTTCCCGAATATGTGTTAAAAATTCTTTAGCCATCGCCCGCCCTTTTTCCGAAGCAATGTATTCTTCATCATTAGTAAAGTTCCGAATCATTTCATTAATACCATTAACCCCAATCGTGGAAAAATGATTTCGGAATGTTCCTAAATATCGCCGTGTATAAGGATACAACCCCCGATCCATGTGCATTGAAATGGTTTTACGTTTAATTTCTAAGGAAGTCTTCGCTAATTCCAGTAATTCATCCAAACGTTTATACAATTCCTCTTTCTTCCCCTTATACAGGTATCCCAAACGGGCACAGTTAATTGTAACAACCCCAATAGACCCCGTTTGTTCTGCTGAACCAAATAAACCACCACCTCGTTTTTTCAATTCCGTCAAATCCAACCGTAACCGACAACACATTGAACGAATATCTGAAGGCTTCATATCAGAACTAACATAGTTTGAAAAATAGGGTAATCCATATTTAGCCGTCATTTCAAATAACAATTCCGTATTTTCAGAATCCCATGGGAATTCATTTGTAATATTGTATGTCGGGATAGGGAAAGTAAACGGCCGCCCTTTGGCATCCCCACTTCCCATAACTTCTAAATAAGCCCTATTAATCATATCCATTTCTTTTTGCAGATCACCATAAACAAAATCTTGTTCCACCCCCCCAATGATAGGGTGCCGATTCTTCAAATCTTCAGGGCAATTCCAATCAAAAGTTAAGTTCGTAAAGGGTGTCTGTGTCCCCCAACGCGATGGTACATTCAAGTTAAAGATGAAGGATTGCATCGCTTGTTTTACTTCTTCATAAGGTAATTTTTCAATTCGTATAAATGGTGCTAAGTACGTATCCACAGAAGAAAACGCCTGTGCCCCAGCCCATTCATTCTGCAAAGTCCCCAAGAAATTAATCATCTGGCTAAACGCAGAAACAAGGTGTTTTGGCGGTTTAGATTCTGTCTTATTGGGAACCCCATTAAAACCTTCTTCTAATAAAACCCTTAAGGACCACCCTGCACAATACCCACTCAACATATCCAAATCATGAATATGATAATCCCCATTTCGGTGAGCTTCCCCAATTTCTGGCGTATACACGTGGCTCAACCAATAATTGGCCACCACCTTTCCTGCCGTATTTAAAATCAATCCCCCTAAGGAATATCCTTGATTAGCATTTGCGTTCACCCGCCAATCTGACCGATCTAAATATTCATTAATAGAAGCCACCGCATCAATAACCGTTTTCTTATCATTCCGCATTTTTCCGCGTTGTTCACGGTACACGATATAAGCCCGGGCAGTTTTGTAATAATTAGAGGAAATTAAAACCTGTTCAACCACATCTTGAATTTGCTCAATATTAGGATAAACCCCGAAAGCAAACCGATGCTTTAAAACCTTAATAACTTGTCTTGTTAATAACCACGCTTCATCTTGACCGAATTCAGCCGTTGCTTCCCCAGCTTTCAAAATAGCAACCATAATTTTAGTCACATCAAACGGATACTGTTGCCCATCCCGTTTAATTACATAGCTCAACGGACTAATATCAATGGTTACATTTAGCGGCTGGGCTCCTGTCAAAACTTGCAACATATAGTCTTTCCTTTCTTAAAAATTACTAAATATAGTTGTTTTACTCCTTTTTTTCTTTTTCTAGTCAACCGTTTTTCTCCCCCAAAGTCAATAGCTATTTTAAAAATAAAACAACTTTTTTTTAAACTCATTGAAAAATAGAAATATTTTTTAATGAATCTATAACAAGCCCTCACGCATCAAAGATGTTACGGATTCTTTTCCTATGATTAAACTATCAAAAATATCTATATGCAATGGACGTAAAACAGCCTTTATTAGGCGGGTAGCTGTAATATCTTCTTCCGAGGGAATGGCCTCCCCTGACGGATGATTATGCACCAAAATGATATGACTAGCCCGTTCCACAATAGCCCGTTGTGCAATAACTTCCACAGGGATATGAACCATACGTTTTCCCCCTTTTTGAATAAGTTCATCTTTCAACAGGTACAATTGGGCATCCAATATCAATAAATGCAGTTCTTCCTCTGTTTTGTGGGCATAATTTAAATGGCAATAATCCACTAGATTATCCCAATTTTCTAAAATGGGACGTTGAATCACTTCTAATTTTTTAGCCCGTAACGTCAATTCTAAACAAAACTTAAAAAAGGCCGCAGATGTTTCTTGTAATCCTTTTATACTTACTAATTCTTCAACAGGGGCTTGCAAAATTCCCAAAATACTTTGAAAACGATCCATCAGTCGTTTTGCAATAGGGCGTACATCACATCTAGGGATCACAAACATCAAGCCCAATTCAACAAGATCTGTATCAGAAAGGGCCTCTGGTAACGTCAAAAACCGTGTCCGTAACTTCTGCCGATGTCCCGTATGGATATACCCAGCATCTTTGGTGGTCTTTGACGTTGTTTTCATTACCTTTCTTCCGCTTGCAGTATATTATTTTTAGAAGGATTTTTAACAAAGTTCAAAATATCTTGGACATATATATTCTTTCCTAAAGTAGGATCTTCTTCTACCTGTTGTATACGTTCAACAAATGTTGTTCCTTCCTTTTTGGTAAACAACGCCTTATACGCTTTTTGCAAAACGAAGATATCTTCTTTAGACATACCACGACGTTGCAACCCAATTAAATTGAGCCCTGCTAAATGCGAAGGGATTCCCCCTAGGGCTATCCCATAAGGAATCACATCCCGTGTAATTCCACACATAGCCCCTATCATCGCACCTTTCCCAATTCTGGTAAATTGCAAAACCCCTGCCATCCCCCCAACAGTCACATTATCTTCTACTTTTACATGACCAGCTAAGCTAGCATTATTACTCATAACAATATTGTTTCCTAATTTGCAATCATGAGCAATGTGGCTATACGCCAAAAAGAAATTATCATTTCCAATACGGGTAATATTATCATCTACATCTGATCCCCCGATGTGAACAGTAACCCCTTCTCTAAAAGTGTTTCTATCCCCAATAATTAACAAACCATCCGTTGCATCACAACGTTTATGTTGATGCATTCCCCCAATGGTTGCGAACTGGTACACCGTACATCCAGAACCCATCGTTGTATGCCCATCAATCACCGCATGAGAAATTACTTTACAACCTGCCCCCATTTTAACAAAAGGACCTATCGTACAAAAGGGCCCTATTTCAACATCTTCTGCAAGTTCTGCTTTTGGATCAACAATACTAGTAGGATGAATTTTAACCATAATCCCTCCTTATGCTTTTTTCAACATCATAGCACTAAAGACACACTGTGAAACAAGCTTTCCATCCACATAAGCTTGTCCCCGGAATTTAAACACATTTCTAACGACTTGTTCTTTTGTTACCTTCATTTCCAAAACATCCCCTGGGACAACAGGTTTTCTAAATTTCGCATCATCTAATGTCATAAAGTACACCATCTGATTATAGCGTTCTTCTTCAGGTAACATCATCAAGACAACAATTCCTGCAGTTTGTGCCATTGCTTCAATCTGCAAAACCCCTGGCATAACTGGATTTTCTGGGAAATGGCCTTGAAAAAAAGGTTCGTTAATGGTAATATTTTTTACACCCGTTCCACTAACCCCAGGAACAATATCTTTAACTCTATCAATCATGATAAACGGATACCGATGCGGCAGCATCTTTAAAATGGTATCTATTCTAATTTCTGGTAACGTTTCTTCCATAGCCGTATCTGTCATTTATGACTCCTTTTCAATACCCAAAGTTTTATTTTATCTTTCCACGAAAGGGGGACCCCTTGTTTCTTTTCCCCTAATTTTTGGATAAGAAGTTGCTGGCGTACCCAATCCAGCTTAGGCTGCGCCGGAGATCCCAAAACCGTCATACCTGCTGGGACATCCCGCATCACCCCAGATTGTGCCCCAATTTGCGCTCCTGTCCCAATATTTAAGTGTCCTGCAAAACCAACTTGTCCCCCAACGGTTACAAAATCACCAAATGTACAACTGCCCGCAATACCCACTTGTGCCACAATAACGCAACACCTTCCTAATTTTACGTTATGAGCAACTTGAACAAGATTATCAATGCGTGTTCCAGAACCTATTTCTGTATCTCCCATAGCCCCGCGATCAACGGTGGTACAGGCGCCAATTTCAACATCATCTCCAATCTTAACGCGCCCCAATTGAGGGCATTTTGTGGGACCAAATTTTGGGGACATCGCAAATCCAAAACCATCCTGCCCAATCATTGCCCCAGGATAAATATAAACTTTATTTCCCATATCACAATGCGAAACAACCGCATTAGCCCCAATAATACACCCAGCCCCCATATGGACCCCAGCTTGAACAACGGCATTAGCTTGAATATGGCATCCTGAACCTATAACAGTATCCGCCCCCACAAAGGCCCCAGCATCAATTTGACATCCTTCCCCAATCTTGGCTGTGGGATCAATAAATGCCTTATCTGAAATTCCCGGAGTTATTGAATAAGGATAAAACGCCTGAGCTAACAAGCCATATGACCGATGAGGATCAACAGCTATTAAAGCTATGGTTCCTTCCGGCACCAAAGACAAAAACTTTTCTGGGACAATCACCGCCCCAGCTTTTGTTTGTTTTAGGCTTTCTCGCACTGAAGGAATAAAGGCCCAGGAAACATCATCAGGGCCTGCTTCATCTAATGAAGCAACATCTTGCATAACCCTTCCCAAAGCATTGGTATCTGAAACTTTAACATCTGCGATACGGGCAACTTCTTCTAATGTAAAAGGACCCTTTTTATCAAAAAAACGTTTATCGGCCATTTGTATTTTTATCCTTATGGTAAATGAAATTGCGTGGGATCAGGATAAACCACCTTAATTTCTTTTTTATTTAAAATTTTAATAACATCTTCTGTCATATCATAATGCTTTCCTGTATAAACCAATGTCCCCCGAAGCAAAATGATATCATACCCCTTTTTATCCCCGATCTCTCGGATAATATTTACCGCCGCTTCGTCCACTTCCTTGGAAGCAACTTGTGTGGCCTGCATAATACGTTGAGCCTCTTCTTGATAACGGGCTTGTAATTTTTCCATTTTCTTTTGCAAAGCCACTAATTTATCTTGGCTAGGCTTTTTACTCTTCCTTAAATCTTGTTCTTCTTTATCTAAAACCGCCTTTTCGGCCATTAACTTTACTCGCCAAACATCTTCATATTTCTTTTGTTCCGCGGCAATTGTCTGATAAGCCTTTGCTTCATCCCGTAATTTTTGCCCATCCAAAATGCCAATCTTCATCCCACTTGGACGCATAAAAAGGAAAAGAATAAATGCCCCCAAGACAATTAAAATGATTTTGAAATAACGCCGAACAAATGGCAGAATTTTTTGTGCTGACTGTGTCATTAGAATCCCTTTCCAAAGTTTAACCTAAACACTCTGCGATTATCCTCTTTTGCTTTTTTGATTGGGAAAGCAAAATCAAGATTAATCGTTCCCATCGGGGATTGCCAAACAATCCCTGTTCCAACAGAAACACGAACATCATCAGAATATACCATTGTATTCGGGTCATAATCATCCGGTTTCCCTAAGATACCAGCGTCCGTAAACAATTTTCCTTTAATTCCAAGTTCTTTAGGAAGCCCTAGTGGGAATGTTAATTCCATAGAAGCTGTCGTATACCACAAGCCCCCTAAGAAGTCATCACCTTGTTTAGCACCAACACCACCATATTCAAACCCACGAAGTAATGAATCCCCTAAAATATACCGGTTATTGATACGGACTGATTGCCCCCCCAATCCCCAAATTTTTCCTGCATCACCCCGTACAGAGAAAACAACATCGTCCATCACCGGGAAGTACCGGATTCCCATCACATTAACACGGAAGAATTTTGTATCTCCACCGACACCGGCAAAATCTGTGCCAATTGATGTATAATACCCTTGGGTCGGATCCATTTTATTATCTCGTTTATCATAATACAATTCTTGGCCAATCATAGAAGTTGAATAAGAACCGGCTTGTCCTTTAATATAAAGTGAAGCATCTTCTTTAATATCAGTGACTTTATCTCGTTTTAATGTATAGCGCACAACCTGTCCTAAATAGTCATTGTAATGCCACCCAAAAGATAAGACCCCACCAGTACTCCGTGATTTATAGGAACTGTAATCTTCATTATCTTCTGTTGTATGGAACAATGAGATTCCCGCTGAAACATTTTGATCCATAAAATAAGGATCACTTAGATTAATTTGATATTGGGTTTCACGTTGCGACCACATAACATCAAATCCAGCGGTTTTACCTGTCCCTAAGATATTACGCTCTTGAATACCAGTTTCAAACAACATCCCATCATAAGATGACCATCCAATCCCAACATTAAAGGCCCCTGTTGATTTTTCCACAACATCCAACATAACATCCGTTTTGGCGGCACTTCCTGAAACAGGAACAACCTTAAAATCGGCCTTTTCAAAATACCCTAAATTATCCACCCGTTGTTTAGATAGCTGAATACGGGCAGGACTGTATGCATCTCCTTCTTTGAATCTCAACTCACGCCGAACAACTTTATCCAATGTCCGCGTATTTCCCCGAATGTCAATCCGGTTTACAAACACCTTTTCTCCTTCAGCAACATTGAAAACAACTTGAACCGTTCTGTCTGTCGGGTTTGTATTCAACATGGGCTGTACATCAGCAAAAGCATACCCGGAATTTGAAAATTTATCTAACAAATTAGAGATACTGGCCTCTATTCTATCGGCATTGAACCAGTTTCCTTCTTCCACTTCCAACAAATCCATCAGTTCAGAAGTATCCCCTTGGTATTCCGGTAAATTAACTTGGATTTTGGGCTTTGCAAATTTATACCGTTCTCCTTCGGTAAGATCCATATTCACAATAAATGCTTGCCGATCAGGGGTTAATTCCGCCCATGCCTTATTCACTTTAAAATCAACATATCCATGGTTCAAATAAAACCGCCGTAATGCTTCTTGGTCATAATTCAACCGATCTGGGTCATATGTATCTGTAGAGGCAAAAAAACGGTACCAAGCGTATTCTTTACTAATCAAAGCGGCTTTTAAATCATCTGCTTTATAGGCCTTATTTCCAATGAAGTTTATTTTTTTAATAAACGTTTGATCCCCTTCGGTAATTTCATAGATAACATCTACCCTATTTTCATCTTTCTTAATAATTTTAGGAACAATTGTGGCCCCATAACGACCATGGCGTTGATATAACTGTAACATCCGTTCCACGTCATTTTGCATTTTAGCCTTTGTCCAAACAGCCCGCGGTTTTAATGAAATTTCTGGACGTAACATCGTATCTTCTAGCTTTCGGTTCCCTTCAAAGAAGAGCTCATTGACAATAGGATTTTCCTGAACTTGAACCCTAGCAATCCCTTGATTCATCGTTACTTTTACTTCAGAAAAAAGGCCTGTATCAAATAATGTCTTAACGGCCTCGTCTAAATCCGAACTTGATAGCACTTTGCCCTTTTGCCAATTTAAATAGTTCATAATTGTTGCATCTTCTATTCTATTAGTTCCCGTAATAGAAACCGCATTCAAAACCTGATCAGCGAAGACCGAAGTTGATAACAATAAACTAGAACAAACAAAAGTGTAATACAGTTTTTTCATCCAAAAATCCTTTGCACAATTCGTGGTATATCTAATACCAGAGTAAACACAAGAAGTCCCCCTAACACAGCACAACCTACCCAAACAAGTACTGTCTGTAAGCGAACCGACACAGAACGACCTGTCAGCCCTTCCACAAGATACATTGCAAGATGTCCCCCATCCAACAATGGTATCGGTAATAAATTCATAAAACCAACTGCAATTGAAATATTAACAATAAACAATAAAAGGGTTAATCCCCCACCTAATAAAGCATCCCCAGAAGCTTCAGCAATTCCCAACGGACCCCGCATTTCTTTTGCTGAACGTTTATGTAAAATCATTTGTTTTAAATAAACAACCATATCCCATGTTGTCTGTCCTATAATCTGTCCTGAACGTCCTAAAGCCGCCAGCAAAGAAAACTTCTTTTGGCCAATTTCAACCTTAGGGGATGACTTAATTCCCAACATAGGGGTTCCTTCAACTTCTTCAAGTTTCGGGATGATAATGTCTTCTATTTTTCCTTCCCGCTGAACTTGAATAGCTAGCGGTTGCCCTTTTTCTTGTGCCAAAACAAAACGTAAAATATCCCGATAGCTTTCAACCCCTTTTTGATTCATTGTCAAAATACGATCCCCAGAAACAATCCCCGCCCGTTCAGCCGGCAACCCTGGCATCACTTCTCCAACAACAGGGGGAACAATTGCTTCCCCAATACACAAGAGCATCCCAGCCAATACAATCCACGCAAAAAAGTAATTCATCCCTGGTCCCGCCGCAATAATCAGTGCCCGTTGCCACCGGGGTTTAGATAAGAACATCTTTTTACGTTCAGACGCGGGAATTTTGGTATCTTTTTGGGTCATACTGGCCGCATCCCCGTCCCCTAACATCTTCACATATCCCCCTAGAGGAATCGCCCCGATTTTCCAAAGAGTTCCCTTCTTGTCTTTTCTGGAAAACAATGTCTTTCCAAATCCAATGGAAAATTCCTCAACCTGAACACCACAGCATCGGGCCACAAAAAAATGTCCCCCTTCATGAACAAGGACAATGATAGATAAGACAACAACAAAAGCCGTGAGATAAATACAGGCTTGTATCATGAAAACCACCCCTGCGTAAAGCACAACACAAACAGTGCCAATCCCATTGCAGCAAACAACAATCCATCCACTCTATCAAACAACCCCCCATGCCCTGGGATTAAATTACTAGAATCTTTTAAATCTAATTGACGCTTAATAAATGATTCAAAAAAGTCCCCAACTTGGGAAACGACCGCCAAAATACCGGCAGATATAGTCAACAATGTCCGCCATGGAATATTGACCGTTCCTTCTTGTGGATCATTCCCCATCCACAGGGCAAACAGAAAAGCCACCAGCATAGCAAATCCAACCCCACCGATAAGTCCAGACCACGTTTTATTCGGGCTAATCCGGGGACAAATCTTAGGCCCTTTTACTGTCGTCCCCACAAGGTAAGCCCCTATATCTGTTGCCCAAACCACAAAAAACAACCATAAAACAATATCCCGAGAAATCGATCCTTCAATGAAGTATAAATAGCTCAATGACACCACCGGAAGACAAATATAAGGCACCCCAAAAGCTAGCGCAATATTGAAACGGGATTTCCAAAAGATAAAGGCCGTTGATAACCCAACAACCCAAAGGGCAAATGAAGGATTATCTGGGGTCAAAAAGGCGCATAAACATACACTTAAAGTCATCAGTAATGCATTAATCGTAATGTTTCTGGAAATCATGTGTTCCCATTCCCAACACAACCCCGTTCCTAAAACAGCAAGTAAAATGGAATATGCCGGAATAGAAAAGTTTTCATAAATGGGTTTTCCAAACCAAACAATAGCCACCACCATAGGTGCTAGCACAAAAGAAGAGATAATACGTTTTGCAAGTTGAGAATTCATTTTCAATCCTTTTCCTGTTTTGCGGATTTTCGCAGATTTACACGCCCTTGTCAAATATTTTTTATCCTTAAAAAGAAATGCCATTTTTTTTAAAAAAACTGTTGTCTTTTTACGAAAAGAAGTATATGAATGGTTTAATACTAGAAACATGAGGGGTTACCATGAGATTTAAAAAATTAAAAAAGCTGTTTGGATTTTTGTCTTCTGATTTAGCGATTGACTTAGGAACGGCAAATACTCTTGTCTATGTTAAGGGGCAAGGGGTTGTTTTAAATGAGCCGTCTGTCGTCGCATTGGCTGAACGTCGCGGGAAAAAGCAATGTATCGCCGTTGGAAATGAAGCAAAACAAATGTTGGGACGTACCCCCGGACAAATCAAAGCTATCCGTCCATTACAAGATGGGGTTATTGCGGACTTTGATGTGGCAGAAGAAATGATTCGGCGCTTTGTGTTAAAAGCGCTAGGTCAAACCCCCATAAAACATCCCACGATTGTTATTTGTGTGCCTTCGGGTTCTACTGCTGTAGAACGGCGGGCTATTCAAGAAGCCGCGGAAGATGCTCATGCCCGAAAAGTTTTCTTAATTGAAGAACCTATGGCGGCGGCTATTGGGGCGGGTCTTCCTGTTAATGAACCTTCTGGCAGTATGGTTGTTGATATTGGGGGCGGAACCACGGAAGTTGCCGTTATGAGTTTAGGGGGAATTGTTTATGCCCGCTCTGTACGTGTGGGGGGGGATAAAATGGATGATGCTATTATCTCTTATATCCGTCGGACTCAAAATTTATTAATTGGGGAAGCCTCTGCTGAACGAATCAAAACTGCTATTGGTGTTGCAATGCCCCCATCAAGTGGGGAAGGGAAAACCATTACCGTTAAGGGGCGGGATTTAATGAATGGGGTTCCAAAAGAAATTGAATTCACAGAAAAGCAAATGGCCGAAGCCTTAATGGAACCGGTTGCACAAATTGTGGAAGCCGTCAAAGTTGCTCTTGAAAATACGGCACCGGAATTGGCTTCTGATATTGTGGACCGGGGAATTGTCTTGACCGGGGGTGGGGCTTTATTAAAACGTTTAGACGAAGTGCTGCGTAAGGCAACAGGCCTTCCTGTTTTTGTTGCTGAAAATCCCCTGCAATGCGTTGTTTTAGGAACTGGTCGTTCTTTAGAGGAAATTGATAAATTTGAAAATGTCTTAACCAGCATGTTCTAAGAGGGTTCATGGAAAACAGGGCTTTTCGTGTAAAACGGATGCGGGCGCAACTAAAACGGTTTGCGCCTGTCCTGTTTTTAATGATCGCCCTTTTTTCACTTTGGTTTGCAAAAAGTTCTTTGCCCGCGGTTGAATACGCGCGGCGTTGGACACTAAATACTGTCACCCCGGTATGGGCTGTTATCATAACTCCTTTAAATTGGATTAACGCAGGGATTGATCATATCCAAGATTTCTTCCTAACTTATCTTGAAAATGACAAATTAAAACAAGAAAATGCGACGTTAAAGCAAAATATGGTTTTATTTGACTATCTAAAAATGGAAAATGAACGTTTGAAAAAACAGTATCATTATATTGATCTACCCATTGTTTCTATCGTATCAGCACCGGTTCTTTCTTCTGAAACAGAAAAAGCACAAACCCTTTTAACCCCTGCTGGGACAAAAGACGGAATAAAAAAAGGATTTGTGGCGCTTTCCCCTCAAGGACTTGTCGGACGTGTTCTGTCCACGGGTTATGGATACAGTCGTATTTTATTACTAACTGATTTAACATCACGTATTCCCGTTATGGTGGGGCCACAACGTTTTTTAGCTCTAGCCATTGGAACAGATGAAGATACATTAACCCTAACGGCGTTACCCGATGACGTATGCTACAATATTGGGGATGAAGTTTTAACATCAGGACATGGGGGTGTTTTCCCCGCCGGCTTGCGGGTTGGAACCATTGTTGATATTCAAGAAGACATTATTACCGTTCGTCCTACTTTCTCAAAAGAACAGGTTGAAACAATCCAACTTATTGATTTTGGTTTAACAGGATTACTATCCGAAGCCACATCATGTCAGGAGTAAGCATGCAAGCGCATCCTTGGTATGTTCAAAAAACTTTTTTACCCCTTCTAGGATGTTTATTCATTTTGTTACAACATGTCAATGGCTTTCATACAATTCCTGTTATGCCGACTATGATTTTCTTTTTTGCCTTATTTAACCCACCCCTTTTGCCTTTACTAACTGTTGTTGTTTTAGGAATTTTTGCAGACTTAATAGCTTCTAACTTTTTTGGGCTAAATACTTTTATTTTTGTTTTTATTTTTTTTGCAGCAAACTTTTTCAAACGCTTTTTAAGCGATTTAAGTTTTTGGGGAATTTGGACTTTTTTCACCCTATTAAATGGCCTTATTTTTACGTTTAACGCCTTCATTTTTCTTCTTTCTTTTAATCACTTTCCGATTCTTCCATTCCTTCAAGAATGGATAGCATCCTGTTTCTTTTTCCCGATATTCATGTTAATGTGTAATCGTTGCAATACTTGGCTAACTGGGGGGGATTATGATCGCTTGGAAGTATGAAAAAGCGCAAGTCATTTTGCACCGTTTAGTTGCATTAGCGTGCATATTTTTCCTCATTTTTGTCATTTTGGTTTTACGTCTTTGTTATTTACAAATTTTTCAAGGCGAAAAATTTAAATTGCTTGCAGATAAAAATCGCATTTCCGTTCGCGCAACCTTACCAATCCGTGGGACCATCTATGATCGGAACGGAATAAAGTTGGCAGAAAACAAAAAAAATTTTCGGGCAATTTTTATTCGTGAAGGCATCAAGAACTATAAGAAAGTTTTGGATAAATTTTCCTTACTCGTTTCTTTAAGCACAGAAGAACGGGCCCACATAGAAAAAGAATTAAAAAAGGTGCGGCCCTTTATGCCAGTTATGTTAAAAGATAATCTATCCTATCAGGAAATTGCCGCCTTAAGCTTAAACGCTCCTGACCTCCCTGGTATTCAGTTAGAAGAAGGGTTAACGCGGGTTTACCCCTTTGCTGAAAATACAGCACATGTTTTGGGATATTTGTCTATTCCCAGTGAAGATGATCTAAAAGAAAATGAACTTTTAAGTACTTTAACGGGTTATAAAATTGGATCCACTGGGATGGAAAAAGTTCTAGAAAACCACTTAATGGGCACCCCTGGTCTTTTAAAATCAGAAATCAATGCTTATGGACGCACAGTTCGTATTCTAGAAAAGGTCCCCCCCTTAGCTGGGGAAAATATTATGTTAACACTTGATGCACGTTTACAACAATATGGGCTAGATGTATTTGGGGAACAAGCGGGTTCTGCTATTGTCATGGATATCCATACTGGGGAAATCTTAATGCTAATTTCGGCCCCTAGTTTTGATCCCAACTTATTTTTAATGCCCGTTTCCAGTAAAGATTGGACCGCGTTAAATACAAATAAGAAAAAACCTCTCACGAATAAAGCCCTCAGTGGCACTTATTCCCCAGGATCTATTTTTAAAATAGTAGTGGCTTTGGCTGGTTTAGAAAGTGGGGATATTAAATTAAATGAAAAAGAATATTGTTCGGGAAAAGTAAAATTGGGTCAACGCACTTTCCACTGTTGGAAAGAACATGGTCATGGAAATTTGGATGTCATCGGGGCACTCCGGGAATCTTGCGACGTCTTCTTTTATAAAAAAGCTCAAGAAATCGGGGTGGATAAAATTGTTGAAACAGCTCATAAACTTGGATTTGGAGAATTAACTGGCATTGAATTAATTGGTGAAAAAAAGGGATTATTACCATCTAGGCAATGGAAGCAGGCGGTTAAAAAAGATGGATGGCGCATGGGGGATACCTTTAATTTAAGCATTGGACAAGGTTTCTTAAGTGCCACCCCCCTACAAATGCTTCAAGCGGCTTCCATTATTGCAGCAGATGGGGTGAAGGTCCAACCTCATCTTTTAAAAACAAGTACACCATTCCCAGTACAAGAAGTCCCTTTTAAAAAAGATCATTTAGCTATTGTGCGCAAAGGGATGAACGAAGTTGTAAATGACCCGCATGGAACGGCCCATCGTTCAGCTTTTAATTTGGATGGGTTAAAAATGGCAGGGAAAACCGCTAGTACCCAAGTACGGGGAATCTCTTTAAAAGAACGTTTAGAAGGGGTAAAAAAACAAGAGGAACTGCCATGGGAATATCGTGACCACGGGATGTTTGTTGCTTTTGCCCCAACAGATAATCCCCGTTATGCCGCTATTGTCGTCGTTGAACATGGGGGGGGAGGTTCCAAAGCAGCCGCCCCAATTGCTTCTAAACTTTTGAAAAAAGTATTACAGTTAGAAAAAGGACAAAACTGATGGGCTTTTTTAGGGAACGAAACTGTTATTTAAAAGATTACAATTTATCTTTTAAGGATAAATGTAAACGATTCAGTTTTATATTTACATTTTATATTTTTTGTGTGGTTGGAATAGGTTTAGGTATTCTTTATTCTGTTGGTGGGGGTAATTGGTCTCCATGGGCCCTCAAACAACTTATGCGTTTTTTGTTGGGACTTGCGCTTTATTTAATAATCGCTTTTACAAATTTACGCATGTGGATGAAATATGCTTACTGGATTTATGGGATTACTTTGGCATTACTTGTCGGGGTAGAAGTTATGGGGACTATCGGAATGGGCGCCCAACGATGGTTGGATTTAGGGGTATTTCAATTACAACCTTCAGAACTAATGAAAATAACACTTATTTTAGCATTGGCCAGGTATTTTCACGGAGCCGGCCTAGAAGATATCCGAACTATCCGTTCGGCTTTAATTCCCATTGGCATGATTCTTGTTCCAACGGCTTTGATTTTAAAACAACCTGATTTGGGGACAGCCCTTATGTTGATTTTTGCTGGTAGCATGATGTTATTTTTAGCCGGTGTTCAGATTTGGAAATTTATTTGTGTCGGGATTTTAGGGGCAACATCTGTTCCTATTTTATGGTCTTTTTTACACGATTATCAAAAACAACGCGTTTTAACCTTTTTAAATCCCGAAAAAGATCCGCTAGGGGCTGGATATCACATCATGCAATCAAAAATTGCTTTAGGATCCGGGGGACTTTGGGGAAAAGGTTTTCTAGAAGGCACTCAAAGCCGCTTAAATTTCTTACCCGAAAAACAAACCGATTTTATTTTTACCGTTTTATCTGAAGAATTTGGGTTTGTAGGATCTATGATTTTATTAGCCCTATTTGCCCTTATTATTTTATATGGTTTTATTATTACTGTACGATGTACTAATTTTTTTGGGAAATTTTTAGCTTTTGGATTAACCGCAAATTTTGCTTTGTATATTTTTATTAATGTCGGTATGGTCATGGGGTTATTACCGGTTGTAGGCGTTCCCTTACCACTTGTTTCTTACGGGGGAACCGCCATGTTAACCTTAATGATGGGCTTTGGGTTAATTCAGTGTGTTCATATCAACAGCGACATGGAAATAGGACGACGAGGATCCATTGATGATGAATGATATCAACACCCTGCTAGATCAAGCGTTTGATGCCTATAATCGTCAAGATTTCACAACCGCCGAAGCTATGGCACGCCTGGTTCTTTCCATGGCACATGAAGAACCAGATGCCCTGTACTTATTGGGACTTTTAGCTTTCAAATCCTACACTTTCAAGCAATCGGAATTATTTTTAACTCAAGCTCATTTTTTACGTCCTGATAATGAAAACTATACCCTAGCGTTAGCTTTTACTTTACAATGTTTAGGTCAGGGAGAACGAGCCCTAGCCTTATATCAGCCATATTCAGAAAATGCCGAAGCCCTTTCTCAAACAGGGATGATCCATCTTATGTATCATCGCATTCCTTTTGCAAAAACGGCCTTTCAAAAAGCCCTATCTCTAGATCCCGCCCTCCCTTCGGCTTGGATTGGGAAAGCTTTGATAGAAAAAACAAAGGGACATCTTAAAACCGCCGAAGAAATTTTAAAAAAAATGCCTCTTAAAAACCAAGATACTTTTAAACAATTAGGATATATTTATAGAGAACAAGGGGATTTGAAAAAAGCTGTATCTGCCTTTGAGAAAGCCTTAACTTATGCACAAAGCCCTGACGCGTGGCATATTTTAGGCCAAATCTATTGTGAATTAAATCATCCTAAAAAAGCATTAGATGCCTATAACAACGCTTTAAAAATAACCCCAAATAATCCGGATATTCTTGTGGATAAGGCGACCCTTTGTCCAGAAAAACAAGCTAAATCTCTATATGAACAAGCTCTACAGGAAAATCCTAATTATATTCCGGCTTTACACAATCTAGCTTGCTTATATACAAAACAAAAAGAAACCGCAAAAGCTTTGGATTTATATCAACGCATTATACAATTAAATCCTCAGCATCTACCTTCCTTATATAATCTCGCCATTATTTTAGAAGAAGAATCTTCATGGTCAGAGGCTTTAGGCCTTTATTTTAATTTACTGGTTTTAAAGGCCGATTTTTCAGATTTACCTTTTAGAATTTCTGCTTGCATTACCGAATTATTTCAAACAGGAAAAGAGGGGGAAAAAGAAGCGCTTCGTTTTGCCAAAGGTTGGATTAAACACTTTGCAAAAGATCCTATTGCTCTTCATACTTATGCTGTTTTAACCCATAAAAAAGGGGTAAATTCTCTAGATTATTTGAAGAGATTTTACAATCATTTTTCAGGCACCTATGATGACACCATGCATCTTTTACAGGCTGAATCTTTAAATATCATTTTAAAAAATCTGCCCAAAACTTCTTTTCACAATATTTTAGATTTGGGTTGTGGAACGGGAAAATTTGGATCTCTTTATAAACAACCATTTAAAACACTAACAGGGGTAGATTTATCTGAAGAAATGCTAAAGAAAGCCCCTAAGAAATATACACATCTTATATGTCAAGATATCTTTACTTATTTAACCAAAACAAAAAAAACGTTTGATTTAATTATTTTGGCTGAAGTTGCTTGTTATATCGCAGATATGGAATCTCTTCTCAAAAATCTTGTTCCTCATATGAAAAAGGGAACTTTTTTAGCTCTAACAACTGAAACCGCCCTAAAACAACAAACATTATCCCCTTATGGCCGGTGGGCATACCCAGATGAAAAAATTGAAAAAATTCTGCATAACTTGGGATTAAAACTGATAAGAAAAACTTCCTTTCCCTTAAGAAAAGAAAAGGAAGTTATTTTACCCGGAACGTTCTTTTTAATTCAAAGAACTTAATTTTTTTTCAAACAATTGATTCGCTAAACCCGGATTCACTTTGCCACCAGATGCTTTCATAATCTGTCCGATGAACCACCCTTTCAACTTATCTTTCCCGGCTTTAATTTCGGCAATTTTATCTTGGTTCTGCGCTATAATTTCATCAATAATTTTTTCAATTGCCCCTGTATCAGAAACTTGCTTTAACCCTTTTTCTTCAACCAATGTTTCAGGGTCTTTACCTGTTTCAATCATCAATTCAAAGACATCTTTTGCAATCTTCCCCGAAATCACTCCTTCGGTAATTAAATGAACTAATGCCCCCAAATTTTCAGATGAAATTGGGGATTCCAAAATACTAAGGCCTTGTTTATTCAAATAAGCAAATAAATCCCCCATAACCCAGTTCGCCACTTTTTTCGCATCGGCCTTTTGACACGCCCGTTCAAAATAGGCCGCTGTATCCATATCCATCGTTAAAATACGAGCATCATATTCCGGAAGGCCTAATTCTTCCATATACCGTTTCTTTTTAGCTTCCGGTAATTCCGGCAAAGTGGCCCGAATTTTATCCACATACTCTTGTGTTAAAATTACAGGGGGCAAATCTGGATCCGGGAAATAACGATAATCATTCGCATTTTCCTTACCCCGCATAGACCGCGTTTCCATCGCATCAGAATCAAACAATCTGGTTTCCTGAATAACCGTTCCCCCAGCATCATAAAGATCTACCTGACGTTGCGCCTCTATTTCAATAGCCTGCATGACAAACCGGATAGAATTCATATTTTTCACTTCCACCCGTGTTCGCAACGTTTTTTCCCCGACTTTACGGACAGATACATTGGCATCGCACCGCAAAGACCCTTCATCCATATTGCCATCACATGTTTTAAGGGCCCGCACAATCGCCCGTAATTGCCGTAAATAAGCCCCTGCTTCTTCTGGGGAATGCATATCGGGTTTAGACACAATTTCCATGAGTCCCACCCCGCACCGATTCAGGTCAATAAAGGAATGGACTGGATCCATGTCATGAATAGATTTTGCTGCATCCTGTTCCAAGTGTAACCGTTCCACCCCGATTTTTTTCGTACCTTCTTCGGTGGTAATTTCAACAAATCCTTCCCCAACAATTGGATGATATAACTGTGAAATCTGATAACCCGAAGGTAAATCTGCATAAAAATAATTCTTTCTGTCAAAACGGGAATATAAATTAATTTTGGCGTTTAAACCCATCCCCGTTTTCACACATTGTTCCACACATTTTTCATTTAAAACCGGCAACATCCCCGGGAACGCCGCATCCACAAAAGACACATGTGTATTTTGTTCCGCCCCAACTTTCGTGGACGCCCCTGAAAACACCTTAGATTCAGAAATAATCTGACAGTGGACTTCCAAACCAATAACTAATTCCCACTCGGCATCTTTTCCTTTAATTGTGTACATGATTTATCCTTTCACCCGATGCGGGATTAATGGCATTTCTGCCCCATTTTCTAGCGCTTGTGCTACCTGGAAAACCGTTGTTTCATCAAAATGTCGTCCTATAACTTGAAGTCCTATCGGCAATCCATTTTTTCCAAACCCAACAGGAACCGCAACACTAGGTACCCCAGCCAACGAAGACGGTGTTGTAAAAACATCAGCTAAATACGCATCCAACGCACTCATATTTTTCATTTCCTGTTCAGAAATCGCCGTCGTTGGGGATGTTGGTACTAACAAAGCATCCACTTTATTATACACATCCATAAAGTCATTATAAATCAAACGACGCACCTTTTGTGCCCGCGTATAATAGGCATCATAGAATCCCGCAGATAACACAAAAGTTCCCAAGAAAATACGGCGTTGTACTTCTTCACCAAACCCTAAAGAACGTGTTTTTGTATAAAGTTCATCCAGTGTTTTTCCTGTTTCCCGAATGGTATAACGCACCCCATCATACCGGGCTAAATTAGAAGAAGCTTCGGCGGGACTAATAATATAATAAACCGGCAAAGCATATTGCGTATGGGGCAAACTAACATCCAAAATTTCCGCCCCAGCCTCTTTCAAAATCCGAACCCCTTTATCCCAAACAGAGGCGACATCTGGGTTAAGCCCCTCTAACCGATATTCCTTTGGGATCCCAATTTTCAACCCTTTAATCCCTTTTTTGCAAAGGGCCGCAAAATCTGGAACCAACTGGTTCGCTGAGGTAGAATCTTTGGCATCATATCCCGCCATATTTTGAAGCATCAAAGCCCCATCTTCCACGGAACGCGCCAAGACCCCCGCTTGATCCAAAGAAGAAGCATACGCCACAATTCCCCATCTAGAACACCGCCCATAAGTCGGTTTTACCCCAACAATACCACAAAAGCTAGCTGGTTGCCGGGAAGATCCCCCTGTATCTGTACCGGTTGCCGCCATACAAAGGCCCCCGGCCACTGCCGCAGCTGGTCCCCCAGATGATCCCCCAGGAACAAGGGTGTAATTTCCGTTTTCATCCGTCCACGGATTCTTGGTTAAGCCAAAATAACTGGTAATTGTAGAAACCCCCATTGCGAATTCATCGGTATTAACTTTTCCCAAAACAACGGTTCCGGCTTTTTGCAATTTTTCAGAAACTGTGGATTCATAAGGGGGAATAAATTCGCTTAAAATCCTAGAGGCCGCCGTTGTCCGAACCCCTTTTGTACAAAACACATCTTTATGTGCGATAGGGATTCCTTCCAACGCCCCGGCTTGTCCTTTTGCCCGGCGCGCATCACTTTCTTCCGCTTGTTTTAATGCCAATTCTGGGGTTTGTGTAATAAACGCATTTAAGGTTTTATCTGCCCGTTCCATTTCCGCAATATAGGCCTTGGTTAATTCCACAGAAGAAATTTCTTTTTTATCTAAAAGATCTAAAGCTTGGGCAACACGTAAATCTATCAAATCCGTCATTTTCTTACTCCACTACCTTGGGGACAACATAAAATCCATGAACAGCATCAGGGGAATTCGCCATTAATTCTTCCTGTAAATTCCCAGTGGTCACCTCATCCGCCCGTTGGACATTTTTTTCTTCTGCGACACTGTAAAGTGGCTCAATCCCATCAACATTGACCTGTTGCAACTGCTCCACCCACTTTAAAATATCTTCCATTTCGTGAATAAATTTTTCCTGTTTTTCTTCTGGGATATTAAGCCGCGCCAGCTGTGCAATCCCTTTTACCGTTTTTGTATCAAAATGCATTAAATGCCCCTCCTAGAAGTCTTTTTTATACATTTTTTCCGTTTAAAAGTCAAGTTTTTTTCATAAAAGCATTTTCTGCCTTTACTTTTCATCTCTTTTTGATTATGCTTGTTTCTACAAGGGGGTAATATGCGGGAACCTATTTTAAAAGCGGTCAGTATGCCGGCGCGTATTTTATGGGCGCCGTCGGTTCCGGCGTTGTTAAACATGGTTTGTCAATTACCTTTCATGTTGTTCTATGCGGGACAAGGGGGCAACCCTTTGCTATTCATGGGAACTATCATCGGGGTTCATGCCTTAATTGCTCTTTATGCCGCGAAAGAACCTCATTTATCTAATATGTTCAAAGCCCAAGGTCCTTTCTTTAAGAAAAGTTCACAAATGTATACCTCATCAGGAAGAAAATACGCCCCATGAATCAAACAGATGTTTTCGCCCTTATTTTACAAAATGCTTCCTCTACGGGGTTACTTATTGCCTTGTTAGGAGTATTAGCACTTGTTTTTGTCATGGTTGTATTTGTGACCTCCTTAGGAAATATGTTACTTCCCAAACCAAAAGAAACCCTTGTTTCTGATTTTCTTCCTTTTTCAAGGCTAGACCCAGATGGTGCCACCATTTACATGCGTAATGGTACTTTGGCTCGTGTTTTTGAATTAACAGGAACGGATACCACTTTAGCAAGTGATATTGAACGTAAAGCCTTAATGGAAAAACGGCAACAATGGATTGATTCACTAAGTGAATTAGAAATTATTTGCAGGGTTATTACGATTCGTGAAAAAATTCCTTTAGCCGAAGAAACACTACATCCAGATAATCCTTTGCTCAATAAAGTGTCAGAACTTTGGTTGAACAGTTTACACCGTATTTTCAGAAACAAACATTACCTAATTCTTTCCGTTAATGATCGTAAGGATGCCATTAATGATTTAATTCAGGCAACAAATGCGACTCTTTCTATTTTAGATGTTTATCATCCTATTCTTATTTCTGAAAAAACCCCAGATAAACATCAAGACAAAAGCCCCTTTTGGGTTTTTTCACAACTTGTCAGCCCCGTATCAAACCCCAAACCCATTGTAGGCTTTGAAAAAGGGGAAGAACTTAATTCCTTTTTAACGTCTGACTATATCCACTTCACAAAAGATGAAGGGATTATCCGTTTCTTTTCTGGGGATAGGGAAAAATTAGCCATTTGTATCGGTATTCGTAAGCCTGGGGATTTCATGGATGAACAAATGGTTGCCCGTATTTTAGGAATTGATTGTGAAGTTGTTATTACACACAATATCCATGCTATTCCAAAAGCAAAAGGAAACCTGTTAATGATTCAACAACGCCGTATGGCTTACTTAACAAGTTTTTCTGAAAGTGTACGTTCCCAATATAATACCGCCATGCAATTAATGGATCCTTCTGATATTAATTCACAAACCCTTAATGAATATTCTATGTCTATTATGGTTTATGGGGAATCTAAGGAAGAACTTGTTTTTGGACAACAGGAAGTTGAAAAAATATGCCGACTTTACGGGGTGACCCCTGTGCGAGAAGGTTGGATTACTCAAGCTGTTTTCTTTTCTCAAATTCCCTCTTATGAAGTATATCCACGTACATACTTGTATTTATCGCGGGTAGTGGCGTGTTCCATTTGCATGGATAAAACAACTGAAGGCCGGCAAAAATCTGATTGGGGGCCTGTGCCTATTTCTTACTTCCGGACTATTACGGGGACCCCTTACGCTTTCCAATTTCATGTAACAGAAGAACCCTATGCTGTGGCACATACAGCCCTTATTGGTCCAACGGGACAAGGGAAAACAACCTTATTTTCATTTTTAGCAGGCCAATCTTCCCGTATTCCAGATTTACGGACTTATTTCTTTGACCGTAACAATGGGGCCAAAGTTTTTGCTTTATTACAAGGGGCTCCTTATGTGCGGTTTGATGGGGGGGACAATGCTGTTGCCTTAAATCCTTTCTTTATGCCAGATTCCCCTGAAAACAGGGCATTTTTACGATCTTGGTTACGCTCTATTACTGGCTGTACAGATGCTTTTTCCGAAGAAGAAATTGCCCGAGCCGTTACAACAGCTTATGACTATTTAAAACCAGAAGAACGTCTTTTGAAGAACTTGTATAAAAGCTCTTTTTCCTTAAACGGAGATATGCGCCGTGAACTAAAACGTTGGGTCAGTGATGATCAATATGGTCGGATCTTTAATGCCGAAGAAGATAAATTAGATATTGATAACCGCTATACTGGTTTTGATTTTACGCATATTTTCCAAGATGGGACGTTGGCTCCTGCTGTCATCAGTTATATCATGTACCGCATTCATGAATTAGCTAGTTTAAAAGGGACCCCCTCGTTAGTGATGATTGATGAAACGGCCCCTATGTTAGAACATCCTATGTTCCGAGACAATTTCATTGTAGGCCTTCGGGAAGGACGAAAGAAACGACAAGCATTCTTATGTGCTTTCCAGCAACCTCGCTTTTTAGATGAAAACGGTTTAGGGGATGTGATTCGTGGCCAATGTCAAACCATTATTTTCTTTAGAAATTTACAGGCAACCCCCGCGGATTATGAATCTTGGAATTTAACCCCAAGTGAACTAAACTTTATTCTAGGAAAAGAATTTATTGATCATAAATACGCCATCCTTGTCAAACGGCCCGCTGTTAATGAATCTGTTATCTTAGATATTAATTTGGGGGGATTAGGTCCCTACTTAAAAATTTATTCTTCTGGGAATAAAAATGTGGCCTTAGTTGAACGTCTTAGTCATGAACTAAAATATGCTAAAGATATCCTACAACAATATCTACAGTTATCTGATTAGCATTCAATAACAACAAACGCCATAGCTTGTTTATCATCACTCAAAGAAATATGTAGATAACTATTGGGGTAAGATTCTAAAAGTGTTTGTCGCGCTTTTTCAGAAAGCTTGATAATGGGCTTTCCATTATCCGTGTTTAAAATACTAATGTCTTGCCAAGAAAGCTTCATTCCAATTCCAACCCCTAAGGCCTTTGCAACCGCTTCTTTTCCTGCAAATCTTTTAGCATAAAATCTAACTTGCCTAGTATAAGATAACTCTTCTGCATACTGTCTTTCTTCGGGGGTAAATAAACGATGCAGCACTTTGTTTCCAAAGCGCTGCATTAAAAATTGCATTCGTTCTATTTCTAAGATATCTGTGCCGATACCTAAAATCATTGGGGTATTTAAACCTCGTCCACAACTTGAAAGGAACCCGTTTCTGCAAGTTCCTCATCTGAATAAATGGCATCCCCCATCAATTCGGCATCCACAGCTTTCAATTCTTCTGCATCGGCTACACTTTCTTTAACCGGGGTATAGCGTTGTAATTTATCCACCATTGTTTCGCGCACCGCATCCAAATCCACAGCCCCTTGTTCAATTTCACGTAAGGCTATCACTGTATTCTTATCACCATCTTTTTCAACGGTTGGGGCAACCCCTAATCCCAAAGATTTCGCCCGGCCAACCGCCAAAACGACCAATTCAAATCTGTTAGGAACTTTTTTAACACATTCTTGAATACAAGCGTCCATATGTATCCTCCGCCTAAAAGTTATTTGACCTTCTTTTCTACAAATTCGACGTGTTTTCTGGCCTTACGGTCATATTTACGAACTTTCATTTTTTCGGTTTTACGTGAACTTTTTTTCGTAACGTAAAACACACCTGTTCCAGCCGTACTTTCAAGTTTAATTTCAATTGTTGTTGGTTTTGCCATACTCTATACCCTTCCTTAAACATAAAATCTCTTGTTATCATACTTAAAATTTTCTTAAAAGTCAAGAAAAAAAGTAAAAAAGCGTTTTTTTTAAATTTTAATCACATTTTATGCTTGCTTTTCCCACAAAAAAAAGGTTGAATGATGCGCAGAGGAGAATTATGAAAAAAATACTGTTGTGTCTTGGTCTTATACTATCTCTTCCCCTGGGGGCAGAGGAGTTGTTTTGGACATTTGATAACACGGGAAAAGAATCCCCTGTTCCCCCTGATTGTGATGGGGTTTTTAACGAGGAATTAGGACGTTTTGTTTTGCCAACCCCAGAAGAATTATATACGGCGGGGAATGCCTATTTCTTTAAAAGGGAAGATGAACAACGTAACGCAGGGTATTGTTTTGTGGCGGCTGCCTTACAGGGGCATTTGAACGCTCAGTACACACTCGCTCAGCTTTACAGCAAGGGGATGGTTTTGCCTAAGGATGATTTAGCCGCCTATAAATGGGCTTTTATTGCGGGGTTGCAAGGACATAAAGCCGCTGAACGACTAGCGGTTTCTTTGGAACAATATCTAACAACTGAAGACATCATGAAGGCCACAGATGAAGCTCAGGAATTTTTAAAAACGTTGCCGACGAAAACACAACAAACATTGGCGGGATTAGATGCTGAATTAGAAAGTAAGCAGGCCTATCTTGATCAAATTTATGCTGATATTGATAACGAATTGAACATTACTTTACCCGAAGTTAAAATAGATGATTCTTTAAATCCTATTTTCCCGGATGAAGAAGAAACAGTGATTTCCAAAAAAGTCCCTACCGAAAAAAAAGCTGCAAAAACAAAACGGGAATCTGTTTTAAAGCCTCTTGATAACATCTTTACTCAAAAAGATCGGCCATGAAGCGTTTTTTATTTACCTTATGTTTTTTTGTGCTTTCAAACGTATATGCTGATTTTTTACCTTTCACACAAGATATCCCTTTAATGCCCAATTTAGTTCTTCAAGAAGATTATTTATCTTTTGATACTCCCTCGGGGCAAATACTTAATTTATCGGCTAAAACACCCCTTCCTTGTCAAAAAGTTTTTGATTTTTATTCCCAGACTTTACCCGCGTTGGGGTGGCAAGAAGAAAAAAAAGGATTTTTTAAAAGAAATGAAGATACTTTGTCCCTTTCCTGCAAAGCATCAACGGTCACTTTTGAAATAACATTTGAAAATCCTTCTTAATTCAGCTATACTGTTTAGCGGAAGGAAGTAAGGTTAATGATATCCCCCCCGTTTATTCATCTGCACGTTCATACCGCATATTCTTTGTTAGAAGGGGCCATCAAAGTAGAACATCTTGTTGAAAAAACCGTCCAAGATGGTTTGCCGGCTGTTGCGATGACGGACAAGGGCAATGTCTTTGGGGCGATGGCTCTGGCTCACAGTGCAACCGATAGCGGGATTCAACCTATTTTGGGATGTGAATTACTCATTCGTTTAGACGACCCTACCCGTAAATTTGGAGAACCTCAATTTAAAAAACTTGTTGTGCTAGTCAAAAATGAAGAAGGCTATACCAGTATTCGCCATTTATTCAGAACCTATTACATGGGTCCTGGAAAAGAAGAAGTTCCCCATTTGACTCTAGATGAATTTATATCTCAACCCCAGGGGCTTATCGTGCTTACTGGGGGACCGGATGGATTAATAAACACCTGCTTACTCAATAAATGGGATGAACAAGCTAAATCTATCTTAAAAACACTTCAAAATGCTTTTCCTAACCGTCTTTATATTGAATTGCAACGTCATGGGACCGAAGAAGAAATTAAAACTGAACCCTTGCTTTTACAATTAGCCCTAGATTTTAATTTACCGATTGTGGCAACAAATGAGCCTTTTTTTGAAGATGCGGCTATGTATGAAGCCCATGATGCTTACTTATGTATCGCCGATAAAACTTATGTTGTTGAACAAAACAGACGACGGGTAACTCCTGAACATTACTTAAAAACCGCCACCCAAATGACAGAACTTTTTTCGGATTTACCAGAGGCATTAGAAAATACCGTTAAAATTGCTCAGCAATGTTATTTCATGGCAACAAAAAAGAAACCCGCCTTCCCAATTTTTGATTGTGGGGAATACACCGAAGATGATTTATTAGATAAAAATGCCCACGAAGGGTTAAAATTACGGGTAGGGCACTTACCCCCTGAAGAACAAAAAGTTTATTTTGATCGCTTAGAATATGAATTAGGCATTATTAAAAAAATGGGCTTTTCTGGTTATTTTTTAATCGTGGCTGATTTTATTAACTGGTCAAAGAACAATGGTGTTCCCGTAGGACCAGGACGGGGATCTGGGGCTGGATCCGTTGTGGCATGGTCCATTAAAATTACAGGAATCAACCCTTTAAGATTTCATCTGCTATTTGAACGTTTTTTAAACCCAGAACGGGTTTCTATGCCCGATTTTGATGTTGATTTTTGTCAGGAAAACCGTGAAAAAACAATTGAATACGTACAGAAAAAATACGGTTTTGATCATGTGGCTCAGATCATCACTTTTGGTAAATTACAGGCCAAAGCCGTCATTCGTGATGTCGGCCGCGTTTTACAAGTTCCGCATCCCGTTGTGGATAGATTAGCTAAATTGGTTCCCAACACATTAAACATTACCTTAAAAGAAGCGTTAGAAGTAGAACCAGAATTGCAAAAGCAAGCTGACGCTGATGAAATGATTGCGCATTTACTAAAGATTGCTTTGCAATTAGAAGGGCTTTATCGTAACACATCCACACATGCAGCTGGGGTTGTGATTGGGGATAAACCTTTGGAAGAAATTATCCCTATTTATAAGGACCCAAGTTCCGATATGCCCGTTACTCAGTATAATATGAAATACGTTGAAGATGCTAGCCTTATTAAATTTGACTTCTTAGGATTAAAAACACTGACAACTATTGCAAAAACAATGGGATTACTGGGGGACAAAGGCAATTTTAATATTCAAGACCTTCCCTTAGACGACCCCGAAACCTATAAATTATTCAAGGCCGCTACAACGGTTGGTGTTTTCCAGTTAGAATCCGCAGGAATGCGCCAAATTTTACGGGATATGCAACCTGATACGATTGAAGATATTATTGCCCTAATTTCTTTATTCCGACCAGGGCCAATGGACAATATCCCCACCTATATTGCCCGTAAAAAAGGCCTGGAAGAACCTGATTATATGCATCCAATGTTGGAATCCATTTTAAAAGAAACCTATGGAATTATGGTGTATCAGGAACAAGTCATGCAGATTTCCCAAAAGATGGCTGGATACACTTTGGGGGGGGCCGATTTACTACGCCGAGCCATGGGGAAAAAGAAAAAAGAAGAAATGGCAAAGCAACGAGATATTTTTATTGAAGGGGCTAAGAAAAACGGGGTTACCAAAGAAACAGCAGAAACCGTTTTTGATAAAATGGCCAAATTTGCAGAATATGGTTTTAACAAATCTCACGCAGCGGCTTATGCCTATATTTCTTATCAAACGGCTTATTTGAAAGCCCATTATCCGGCTGAATTCATGGCAGCCACCATGACTTTAGATAAAACAAACACGGATAAATTGGCGGTATTTAAAGCAGATATTACTAAATTTGGGGTAGAGGTTGTCTCCCCAGATATTAATTTATCTGAAGTTGATTTTTCTGTGAAAGATGGAAAAATTATCTATGCCCTCTCTGCGATTAAAAACGTCGGGGAAGCTGGGATGGCACAAATTGTAGAAGAACGTAAGAAAAATGGTCCTTTTAAATCTTTGCAAGATTTATTTTCTAGGGTAGATGCGTCTGCCTTCAATCGGCGCTATCTAGAACAAATGATTAAAGCCGGCGTATTTGATTCCTTACATAATAACAGGGCTCAGCTTTTTAACAATATTGATAAAATGTTAGCCTATGCCACAGGAACAACAGAACAACGCAATTCTAGTCAAATTAGTTTATTCGGGGAACAAACATTAGCGGAATTAAAGCTAGATCCTGCCACCTCATGGCCTATGTTAGAACAACTAGAGTATGAAAAAGAAGCGTTTGGTTTTTATCTTTCTCATCACCCTTTGGATATGTATGAAGGTGTTTTTGAACGTTTAAGAATTGTCCCATCAACCGATATTGAATCAATGGTTCAAAATGTGGGGGCTATCTGCGTTAATGTAGCTGGAATTGTCGCTGGTTTTAGGGAACGTATAAATCAAAAAGGGAAAAAATTTGCTTTTGTTTCTTTAGCCGATAAAAGCGGACTATTAGATATTGGTTGTTTCGCAGAAAGTTATGAACTGTACAAAGATTTATTAAAATCTGGAAAACCCGTTTTACTAACAATAACCGCGGATTACAATAAAGAAGGGAACGCTATTCGTTCTTCTGTTCAAAAGGTAGAATATTTAGAAGATGCTGTTTCTAAAACACATTCTGTTCTACTTATTCATTTGAATCAATCACAGGCTTTACCGGAAATAAAAAAAGTACTTTCCACTTTGGCACCTGGAAACAATGGGGTCTATTTTTTACTAGAAACACCTCTTGCCGATGTAGAAATCGGCCTTAAAGAAAAATACGCCATCCACACGGACACAATTGAAATTTTAAAGCGTATTCCCGGGATTTCAGAAATTCAAGCCGTCTAAAATTTTTCAATATCTTCCGGCAAAATTGACATATTCCAATCATAGGAAATTTCCCCTTCGTCGTCATTTTTATAAATGACCCCTAGGAATTCTTTTCCTACAAACACCTCACTGGGGGAATCTTTTCCTTCTCCTTCTGTAACACGAATTTCAGGATTCCAAAACAGTTGTTGCAAATACGTTTGGACTTTTTCCATTTCTTGTGCAGTCATCATGTTTTTTTCCTTTCTATTTAAGGGCATTTGTATCATAATAGAAGAATGATAAAAAAGCAAGTTTTTCGTGATAAAAATCCAAATCTAATTTCCATTGCTCCAATGTTAGATTATACGGATACTTTTTTCCGCCTTTTTTTTAGGCATATTTGTGTTCATGCTATGCTTTATACAGAAATGCTTCCCATCGGGGCGGTTTTACATCAACCACAAACTTTTTTAAAAGCCCAACGCACCCCTGGCCCATTAACGGCACAACTAGGGGGAAATAATCCGGGGGAACTTGCAGAATGTGCCTACCGGCTAGAACAAGCGGGTTTTGATGGGGTCAATTTAAATGCAGGTTGTCCATCTGAACGGGTACAAGCAGGGTCTTTTGGGGCATCGTTAATGAAAACCCCAGAAGTTATTGCTGATTGTTATCAAGCCATGGCGTCCAAAGTTAAGATCCCTGTATCTATTAAAACCCGTCTAGGATTCGTTGGGGAAGATTTAGCAGAAAAAACCCAAAATCTAACCAAAATTTTATATCAGGCAGGGTGTCGACACCTGATTTTTCACGCTAGACCCGCCGCTTTAAACAAATCCCCGAAAGAAAATCGGCAAAATTTACCCTTGCATTATGAAATTGTGTATAAAATCAAGGCAAAATATCCAGATTTATCTATCACGTTAAACGGCTCTATTTTATCAGACGAGGCCATTCATACTCATTTACAGCATGTGGACGGCGTTATGATTGGCCGGTGGGCTTATGGGAATCCATATGCTTTAACAAGAATAGATAAGGATTATTTTGGGGATGATCATCCCATTTTAAAACGAACAGAAATTTTAGAAAAAATGATACCTATTCTTGAAAAAGCCCCTGCTTTTTTAGAAGCCGCCAAAAGTATGATGGGATTGTTTCACGGGACACCATATGCAAAAAAATACAAAAATGTTCTCATGGCACGGGATTTAGGCCTTTTAAAAGAATGGCTTACCACCATAAAAGAATGAAACATCAACTTTCCGCGATTATAGGAAAAATATTGCGCAAAAAGGGGATATCCTCGCATAAATCATCGCTCACCCTATCCATAAAAAATGCCCTATTTTGGGGCTTTTCTAAGCTAAAGGTGGCTGGATTAGGGATCAACGAATGACGGAACGGATAGTTGGTGAGAACAAGCTGCTAAGCACAGTTTGAACCTTACGACGTGAGGAGGACCCGTTTACGGGAGTACCCAACCGAATCCGTCCACTTACCACTTAGCAACACCCCAATATGCGGTCTTCGTATAACACAAATTTTATAAATCACAAGAAAAATATAAGAAGAATAGGCCATATTGCACTTGACTTTTTAAAATGAAAATATACTCTGTTATCAAAGAACAAAGGACATTTATATGTCACAGGAACGCATACCCAAAGACAAGGTAGAAATTATTACCTTAAGGCGTTTCTCTCACAGATTATTTTGCTTACCTTACACCGAAAAACAAAAAATAAAAGAACAAGTTTTACACATGTCTTCGGCACTTAAACTGGCTCTACTCGCTAAAAACTGTTTAACCTTAGAAAAAAATCTTAACCCCTTAGAAAGCTATACCATCACTCCAGAACAATTTAAAAAAAATTTTTATACGCCGGCGCGTCTACTGTTTGATCACCCTGAATATCAGGCCCTTTTTATTTCTTTTCTTTTTACAGATCATTTGGTCACTAAACAAAAAGCATTTCCTAAAAAAGAAAAACTGCTTTCTGCTTGCTAAATAACAAAAATATTTTATTTTATAGTTAGGAGGATTTTTCTATGATACAAATGCAACCACTTTCTTTTGAATTAAACGATTTGGAACCGATTATTAGTGCCAAAACAATTGATTTTCATTACAATAAGCATTATGCCACCTATGTACAAACAGCGAATGATTTGTGTGCCAAGACACCCCTTGCTGACTTACCATTAAAGGAAATAATTTTAGGTTCTTATAATGTACCAGAATCCAAAGCATTGTATAACAACGCCGCCCAAAGTTTTAATCATGCCTTTTATTTTGCAGGATTAAAAAAAGGGGTGTCTATGCCTGGGGATTTAAAAGAACAAATTGAAAAAGAATTTGGGTCTTTAGACGATTTTTGGGAAAAGATAACGACAACTGGGATCAAACAATTCGGCAGTGGCTGGGTTTGGTTAGTTTGGACAGGGGTTAAAATGGATATTATCAGTACCGCCAATGCTGACACCCCAATTACGCAACACTTAACCCCTTTATTAACCTTAGATGTTTGGGAACACGCTTATTATCTAGATTAT
>JBGUXS010000079.1:0-24211 GCA_045118155.1 Alphaproteobacteria bacterium
GGGCATTTTGCCCCACGAGGTCCCTTGACGCGCCACCTTTTCAAGGTGTCGGGAGGGATGACCTTCCCCCCCGCGTCAAGGGATCCCAAACAACCAATGCCACCCCCTATCCTTCTATTTTTTTAAAACGATTTTTTTTAGGTCCGCCCCGATACTAAAATACTTTTTTATCGTCGGGGACAGCCGAATCCACCCTTTGCGACGTAAGTACCACGTCTGATAATGTTGCAAAAACCCAAAATAGGAATTTAAAATACAACGTGCACGCAATAAAAGGGGCTTTTTAACCTGTTCTGTTTCAAAAAAGAAATTTAATGCATGAATACGTTTGAAAAAAGACCCTTTTAGACGTGGGCGGGATACAATTTTGTGTGGATGAATCCACCACCCTAAAAAAGGGCAGCCGTTAGAAAGGGGTTGTAAATAGATCTTTTTGGGGTGCAAGGATAAAGCAAAATCCCGACGCAATCTGGTATCAATTTCGTTTTTTAAAGCCAATAAAACATCTTTTTTAGGATGAATCAAAACTAAATCATCCACATATCGCCCATAAAACAATCCAGGAACATGTTCCATAATTTTATCTAAGTCATTTAGATAAAAATTCGCAAAAATTTGGGATGTTAAGTTCCCAATGGCAAGCCCCGTACTCTTTTTGGCCGAAAATAAGCTTTTATGGGCAGGAAACCCATTCCAATTTTTTAAAGATCCTTTCCGAAAACAGTTATTTTGGGGTAAATGGAACACAATCATTTTTAAAAGCGTTAAAAGATGATTTTTATCTAGCCCTTTATAAATTCCACAAAATGTTTTTAATTTTTGATATAAAATAGGATGAGAAATACTCATAAAAAACGCTTGAATATCCAACCGCAAAATATAACTTTGAGGGGCCGTGTTTTTGGCAAAAACAATGGCTTTTTTGACTTCATTGACTGCATAAAATAAACCTTTATTTGGACGGCAACTATAAGATTGCGGGCTAAAATCTGCTTCAAAAAAGGACATCAGCTTATCCATTAATAAATGATGAACAACCCGATCTTTAAAATCAGCCGCAAAAATTTCACGTTTCACGGGCTTGTCCACAATAAAGGCAATAGAACGCCCAATTTCATAGTTTCCACTGTTAATCTGACGCCATAACTTAATCAGATTGTGTTCAAAATTAAGTTCAAATTTTAACGCATTTCGGGTACGACGTTTATGCTGACGACAATGAAAATAAGCCGTAAAAACATCTTCCAGACGAACATCATTAAGGTCAGAAAAAAGTTCTAATTGTAATTTATCCATTTTATATTCCTATTTTAAAAAGCGAAAACTCAATACTTACACAAAGCATAGTTGTTGTTATTCCGATTGTTGTTGTTAACAGTTCCAGTAGATAGATTGACGTTATAGGCGTTGCAGGAATAGGATTTTGTGTCCTAAGTCTTTGACGACTAAACGCATTTTTTGTCTTCTCTGACAATAAACTGGAATTTTTATAACCCCAGTGGAAGACCCTTTTTAAAATAAAACTGCTCGCTTGTGGCCACCCATGATGAAACCCAATTCTGGCAGGATAAATTAAACTCCTTTCTTTTTGCGTGTTTCGTAATGACACCAGGCAACGGCTTGCTTAGAAATACTTTCTACCAGTAACGATAAATAAGCCAATCTTTTGACCGTCAATACCTTCATATCGGCACATAAACGAATTTCTAAACGCAAGACCTCTAAGGCGGCAAAAAACTCCTCTAACAAAGGGACTTTGTCCACCGTATGGTTCGCCCGGAAGATCAGACGCAGAAGATTCAGCACATCCCGATTCATCTCTTGCCCTAGACAAAACTTATATTCCCTAGGAAACTTGACCGTTGTCTTGTAGATTTCCTGGGTCAATTGGTATGTGTCTAAAAAAATAGGTAAGGTATCGCTACGTGCCATTTCTTCCCTCCGACGGACAGTATATACAGTTCTTTTTAGATTGCAAGGGATAATATTCTAAGCCAAACTAACCGAAAATAATCTTGACAACCCCCTTAAAAATGTTACGATGACTTATCAAAACTTAAAAAGGGGGGGACTCATGGAAATTATTGATATCACGGCACGGGAAATTTTGGATTCACGGGGCTTTCCTACCGTGGAAGTGGATGTGTTATTGGAAAGCGGTTCTTTCGGCCGAGCCGCGGTGCCGTCGGGGGCATCTACGGGAACACATGAAGCCCTGGAATTGCGCGATAAAAATAAAAAACGCTATAACGGTAAAGGTACCGAAAAGGCCGTACAATTCGTCAATACCGAAATCTATGATGCCCTGATCGGCATGGATGCCACCGAACAAATTGATATTGATCAAACTTTAATCGCGTTGGACGGCACCGAAAATAAAAGCCGCCTTGGGGCAAATGCTATTTTGGGGGTGTCATTGGCGGTGGCCAAAGCCGCGGCCGAATTTACGGGATTGCCCCTGTACCGCTATATCGGGGGAACATTGGCCCACGTCTTACCCGTCCCCATGATGAATATCCTAAACGGTGGTAAACATGCGGATAACCCCATTGATATCCAAGAGTTTATGATTATGCCTTATGGCGCGTCATCTTGCACAGAGGCCATCCAGATGGGGGCCGAAATTTTTCAAGCCCTGAAAGCCAACCTAAAAGCCGCCGGCCTAAACACCAATGTCGGGGATGAAGGTGGGTTCGCCCCTGCCCTGAAAAGTTCAAAACAAGCCCTTGATTTTATTATGAAAGCCATTGAAACAGCCGGCTATAAACCAGGAAAAGAAGTGGGGTTGGCCCTAGATGCTGCCTCCAGCGAATTTTATAAAAACAGCAAGTATCATTTGCAAGGAGAAGGTAAAATCTTAACGGCCACACAAATGGTGGATTATTATGCCAATTTGGTTAAAGCTTACCCCATCCAATCTATTGAAGACGGTATGGCCGAAGACGATTGGAAAGGATGGAAAATGCTAACCGATAAATTGGGGGGTAAAATCCAAATCGTTGGCGATGACTTGTTCGTCACTAATACGAAACGTTTGAAAATGGGGATTGAAAAAAAGGTGGCAAACTCTATTTTGGTCAAGGTCAATCAAATTGGCACCCTCACCGAAACTTTGGCCGCCGTAGAAATGGCTCATCGCGCCGGTTATACCGCCATTTTATCACATCGCAGCGGCGAAACAGAAGATACCACTATCGCCGATATCGCGGTCGCAACGGGCTGTGGCCAAATCAAAACGGGGTCGCTGTCTCGTTCAGACAGATTGGCAAAATATAACCAACTCATCCGTATTGAAGAAGAACTAGGGGATACCGCCGTTTATGCCGGCAAATCTATTTTAAAATAAAGGATAAAAAATGATTTTAACAGAAGGGGCTAACCCAAAATCCAAAAATATTGATATCATGTCCGCGGCCGAAATCGTGGATTTAATTAACGGGGAAGATAAAAAAGTCGCAACCGCCATCGCCAAAGTCAAACCCGCTATCGCCAGGGCTATTGATAAAATCGTTGCCGGTATGCAAAAAGGGGGACGTATGGCCTATTTCGGCGCCGGAACAAGTGGCCGATTGGGGGTCTTAGATGCTTCGGAAATGCCCCCAACTTTTGGGGCAGACCCCAGCTTAATCCAAGGGTTCATCGCGGGGGGAAACAGGGCTTTGCGCCACGCCGTTGAACACGCCGAAGACAACGCAGAATTGGCGAAAAAAGATATCAAGGCCTTTGCCCCTACCCCGTACGATACCGTGGTAGGTCTGTCGGTTTCGGGAATGCCGGCTTATGTGTGTACCGCCCTTGCCCAAGCCCGTAAAAAAGGGGCTTTGACGGTGGCTATATCATGTAATCCGGCGGCAAAAATCAAAGAATTTGCCGATATCTTCATCAATCCCCTTGTGGGACCAGAAGTCTTAACCGGATCTTCCCGAATGAAGGCCGGTACCGCCCAAAAAATGATCCTAAATATGCTGTCAACAGGAACAATGATACGCCTTGGCAAAACCTATCATAACTATATGATTGATATGCACGTTACAAATGCCAAACTAAAAGCCCGCGCTATCCGAATGATCCGGGAAATTACGGGCGTTTCAGAAGACGAGGCCAAAAAAGCCCTGTCGGCGGCCGAAAATAACGTTAAAGTGGCTTGTGTCATGGCAAAAACAAAATGCACCGTCCAGGTGGCCCAAAAAAAGCTAGAAAAACACCACCAATTCCTAAGAAAAGTAATTAAATAAAAAAATTAAGGGGTTTAAATAACCCCTTGTTTTTACGACATATCTTTTATCCAAGACACCAAATCTTTTTTGGACATCGCCCCACTGTGCTGACCAACGGCAAGACCGTCTTTGAAATAAATAAAGCAAGGAATGCTCTGGATATTATACTTGGAGGGTGTTTCCATAGATTCATCTACATCCATTTTGACAATCTTCACATCAGCGGCCATTTCTTCAGATACTTCTGTGACAATCGGCAACATCTGACGGCAAGGCCCACACCATTGGGCAAAAAAATCAACTAAAACGGGTTTGTCGGATTTTAAAACCTCTGTTTCAAAAGAGGCATCAGTTACAAGTTCCATGATCTTCTCCTTTTCTATGCGTTAATATAAAAAGTTTAAGTTCGTTTGTCAAGGGGCCATCTGGGACGTGCCCTAAAATCAAGCGAGGAAAACTTTTGGTTCCGAAAATATTCCATCCCCGCCCAAGCCACCATCACCCCATTATCCGTACATAACGCCGGATCTGGGGCATAAAAATCTAACCCGTTTTTTTGGGCTAACCCCTCTATCCCCGTTCTTAAAGTCCGATTTGCCGCAACCCCCCCCGACATGACAAGTGCCTTAGCCTTGGGATATTTTTCCTTAAAAATCTGAATGGCGTGTTTTAACCGATCTAACATTTCCTCTAAAACAGCATGTTGGAAAGCCGCACACATATCTTGCTTTTGTTCCAGGGATAACGGGGCCTTTTCAATGTGAGTTCTGACCGCCGTTTTTAAGCCAGAAAAGGAAAAATCACAGCCCTTTTTTCCCTTCATAGGAATCGGCAATTGAAAAGATTTTGGATTTCCCAATGCCGCCCACTTTTCTACATTCGGCCCCCCAGGATAACCAACTTCCAACATCTTAGCCACTTTATCAAAAGCTTCCCCCGCAGAATCATCCACGGTTCCCCCTAATTTTTCAAAATCCCCTACCCCATGGGCCACTAAAATCTGACAATGCCCACCCGATGTCAATAACAATAAATACGGGAAAGATAAATCCGGATTTTGAAGCCGCGCCATTAAAGCATGCGCTTCTAGATGATTCACGGCAATAAACGGCAAATTTCGGCATAAAGCAAGGGTTTTGGCAGTAACAACACCAACCAATACCCCCCCGATCAGCCCCGGCCCCCCAGCCACAGAAATCGCCGATATATCGTTCCAACTAATATGGGCTTCGTCCAAAGCTTCCCGAATCAATAGATCACATTTTTCTAAATGCGCCCGGGCCGCAATTTCAGGGACAACCCCCTTAAACCGCCGATGTTCGTCATATTGCGACCAAACCTTAGAGGATAAAATGTTCCTATCTTCATCCACCAAAGCACAAGCCGTTTCATCACAACTGGATTCAATTCCTAAAACGATTTTTTTCATTTAATCCCTTGACATTCCAATAACCAAATATCATATACGGGGTGTTCCATGGCCGATAAGTCTGGATGGGATGAAAACATCCACCCTTCAAAAACCTTAATATCCTTCTTATCTTTTTGTTCGGTAATGGTTAAATAAACACTATTTTCCGGCGTTTCTTCGGGGGGGTGTGTTAAACATTTATGAATAAAAACCGTTAAAGATCCAATTTTTAAATCTTCCCCAACGGGAATATCTACCTTCATCACCCGCCCCGTTACTTTATCCATTGTCCGTAAAACGGCCTTGCTGGTGGGAAGTTGCGTTCCCCAACAGGTCGTGGCTAAAAGGATGAAAAAAAAGATGAAAAAGCGTTTCATGAGCCCCCTTAATTTGTTGATAAGAAAATGAAATCCGAGACGCTGTCTTCTAGGGACTTATAATCTTTTGTCTTAGTAATTTGATCCCCATCTTTCAGCCATAACCTTTCCCCACCCGGGACTAAACGAACGTATTTTGATCCCATTAACCCCGCATCTGCAATCGTAGCTTGGGTATCTTTGGGCAACTTAATCGTTGGATCAATGGAAAGAATGACATCCGCTGTATAATCATTTTCATTCAATTTAGCCGATAACACAGACCCCACTTTGACCCCAGAAATACGAACATCTGCCCCAACTTCTAAGCCCCCTGTCTTTAAAAAATTCGCCTTTACCTGATACCCCGTAACTGGACGAACATCCACATGGGTCATGACTAAAAAGACAAAGACACCAGTACTAATCAGGACTAAAAAACCTAAAATTGTTTCAATAGGATTACGTTTCATTCTCTCTCCTTTTCATCTGAATGAGGGTTCTTTTTTTCAGCTATGTAAGCATTCATTTTTTCAAGCAATTCATCTATTAACAAGGCATTTTGTGTGTACACAAAACTATCCCCAGATTTGAACGTTTCTTCTTCACCCCCCGGGGAAATTTCAAGGTACTTTGCCCCCATAATACCATCCGTTTCAATCGCAATGGATGAATCCGTGGATAAGGCAATTTTTTTATTCAAAGCTAACTTCAAACGCGCCGAATAATTATCATTAATAGTTTGATCAACCAATTTTCCAATAGGCATCCCCGCTAAACGCACATCTGCCCCAATCAAAATACCATCGGCCTTCGGAAAATCGGCATATAAAATAAAATTGGATGATTGCTTACGAATATTAGACCGACTTTGGATAAAAACCGCCAAGGCCACGAAAAGAAGTAGCAAAAAAACACCAGCAATTAATTCTTTTTGTTCTTGTTTCATTTTTCCCCCATTTGAAGGCAAGTAAATACCTTTTCTCTTTCCTTGTCAACCCTATTTTATGTTTTTAAACACGGCCTCGTACCCTTCTTGCGTCAGTCTTTCAGTCATTTGCCTAGCCGAAGCTTCCCCATCAAAGGGCCCCACAACCACTTTGTAAAGGGTTCCTTCGTTCGGTTCTAAAACTTGCACGGAAGCTTCGGGAAACTTTTTCATCAGTTCTTGACGTAAACTATCCGCATTTTGGGCACTAGAAAACGCCCCCGTTTGAACAAAATATCCTTTTGGAACCGAAGGAGTTGTTGCTACGGCCTCTTCTTTTTTCAAAGGTAACGGAGCAATGGATTCTTCTTTCACAGAGGATGTCAAAGACGTATTTTTAATGGATTTTAAAGTATTAGAATCCCTAGAATACCGACCTTCTTGAACAAGTTCCCTTTTCATTTCTTGACTTTCTTCGGTCAACAACACAACCTCTACCCGCGTTGTTCCTTTATGATGAAAATCAAGAACCTCTGCCACCCGCTTTGAAACATCAATAATTCTGTTTTTAACAAAAGGTCCCCGGTCATTTACCCGCACAATAGCCGATGCCCCATTTTCCAAATTAGTTATCCGAACTAGCGACGGAAGTGGAAGTGTTTTATGCGCTGCCGTCATCTCATGGGGAGTAAAGGATTCTCCATTAGCCGTTAATCCCACCCCAGAAAAATCATCTTCATACCATGAAGCCAATCCCTCTTCTGAATAATGTTTAACTTCTTCCGGATAATAATATTTTCCACTAATTTGATAAGGGGGGCCAACTTTGTAATATCCCCCGCTAGAAGAAGCAGGATAATTCCCAGAAGACCGAAACAACAAACCATTATCAGAACACCCTGATAGAAGAATCAACATCATGATCCCTAACAAATAACGCATTATTAACTCCTAAAATTTCAACTTATGAAAATCCTTCATAAACTCTTTTGAAATACATCCGGTGGGAAGTTCATTTTCCAGGGCAAAATTTTGTAATGCCTCAGCTGTTTTTTTCCCTAGCACCCCATCAATCTTTCCAATAGAATAGCCCGCATCTTGCAATGTTTCTTGTACACAAGCAATTTCATACGGGGTCATCCCTTTTCTTTTCTTTTGGGGAATTAAGCCATGCCCATGGTCGGCAATTTGATCGGCAAGCAATCCAATTGTAATCGCATATAAGTTAGATTTATTCCATTTCATCAAAACGTTAAAATTAGGATAAGCCAAAAAAGCCGGCCCCATTACCCCCATCGGCAATTTCAACTCTGCAGGAACAATTAAGCCACTTTTGCCCCAGGGACTTCCGTCTGCAGGTATGACCCCTAAAGATGCCCACTCTTTAACCGTTTTTTTACCAAGACGCTTTTCCTTTGTTAGATACTTTGATAAAATGACTTGACGCCCCCAGCGCATATGATCTATCCATCCCATTTTATGCAGATAGTTCGCTGCAGATCCAAACGAATCTTCTATACTATGCAAGATATCTTTACGTCCATCCCCATCTTCATCAACCCCATAAGATTGAAAAGTTCTGGGCATAAATTGGAAGTTACCAAACGCCCCTGCCCAAGACCCTTGGACATTTTCTAAGTTATTTTCATCAAGAATTTTCAAAAAGGCAATCAGTTCTTTGGAAAAAAAGTCTCGCCGGCGCTTGTCATAAGCTAGTGTTGCTAGGGCATTTAGGGTATTCGTAGATCCTTTATACGTTCCATAACTTGTTTCCGCCCCCCACAAGGCCAATAAATATTGTGGAGCAATTGCGTATTTTTTATAAATTCTATTTAATAATGCCCCATGTTCTCGGTACAAATTCTTCCCATCTTGAATACGTTTTTTTGTCAGCACCCGCGACGTATACTTATAAATATCCAAAACTTGTTCCGATTGACGTCTATCTGATTTAACAACTTTGGGTAATTCTTCTACCCCCGGCCAAACGGTTTCCATAAACTCTGCCCGAACCCCTTCTTTAATCGCTTGCTTTTGAAAATCCTTTTTCCAAGAAGAAAAACTTTCCCCATATCCAAGAGTACAAAACCCAATAAACAGCGCAAATATGATGTGACTAGTCTTCATAAAACGTCCTTTCTGTGTCAGAGTATTCCGAAAAACGCAAAAAAGTCAAGCTTTTTTATCTTGACGAATGTATTTTCCCACTTTATAGTGAATTGCACTAAAAAAAAGGAGAACACATGCAACCTATGCGGGCGATTATCGCTTCGGTTCCAGGACCAATTCTGTCAGATACAACAAAGAAAATTTTAGAAAAACTTCGGCCGATGGGTATTACTATATTTAAAAGAAATATTATAAATTTCAAACAGTTAAAAAAACTTATTAAAGATATAAAAGAAGTATTAGGTCCCGATGTTCTTATCGCCATAGATCAAGAAGGGGGACGTGTTTGTCGCTTAACACCACCCGATTGGCCCGAATACACACCAGCACGTTCTTGGGGAATGATAGAAGAAAAAATCGCTGAAAAAGCCCTGTATCTGCAAACCCTTTTGATGGCAGATGATTTAAAACAATTAGGAATCAATTTAGATTACACCCCCGTTCTAGATATCCGCCATAAAGACACCTCTTTAGCCCTAACTTCTCGGTGTTTTTCTGAAAAAGCAAAACAAGTAACTTCTTTGGGAAAAATCGTCTTACAAACATTCCAAGACAACGGTATTTTAGCGTGCATAAAACATTTGCCAGGCCATGGTCAGGCAAGCGTTGATCCTCATTTGCATTTACCAATTATTACAGAACCTTTAAAAAATCTTGAAGATGATTTTTATCCCTTTAAGATGTTAAGTCCCTTAGCTCTCATTGGAATGACGGCTCACATTGTTATTCCTGAACTTGATACGGCCCCCATAACGCTTTCTGAAAAAGGAATTCGGCTTTTAATAAGAGAACATATTGGTTTTAAAGGATTTTTATTATCAGATGGCCTAGATATGAAAGCATTAAAGGGAACAATCCCTCAAAAAGCTCTTGGGGCTTTAAAAGCCGGGTGTGATGCTGTGTGCTATTGCTTCGGGGAAGATGATGTCCTAGAGGAACTTGCAAAAACCCTGCCCTTTTTAACTGAAGATGCTCAAGCGCGCTGGCAGAAATTTAAGCCCTGTTTAGAACGTCATATGGAACACTTTGACAGAACAAAAACATTAAGTGATTACAGGCGATTACAACAAAAAGCCCCCGTTATTCCAGAAGAATATGATGTGGTTGAAACCCTTCATCAAATGAAAAAAGGTTAAGAATTACCTACTTTTACCGCGCTTCTTTTTATTGTTCTTTTTCTTCGTCTTTTGATGAGCAACAGATTTAGGTTTTTCAGGTATTTTTCCCCCTGAAAAAAGTGTATTTGTCCCTAATTGTTTCGGTCCTATCCCTACTCCCATTTCTATAATATCCTTATCAAGTAAATTAAATCTTGATCGTTCTGCGAAGAAATTTTCACCCAACAAAGTTAAAGAACGGTCAATTCTTTTTTTCCTTTGTTCTGTATTCCAAACAGAATCCCTAAATCTTTCCCAATATATAGAAGCCCCTTTCATAGCCGATTCAAAAGCCTGTTTGACATATTCAGAGACATTTTCAGGAGTAATAATTTCCATTGGATCTTCAAAATCATCTTCAGACTGAAATTCCTCAGGGAACTCTTGTAAAGCTATCCCTTTCTTTTTAGCTCTTTCTTCTATTTTTTTTGTTAAAGCCATCAAAAATTTAACAGGGCTTTTGCCGTTTAAATCCTCAGAAGCTTCCAATAATGGGATCATTTTTTCTTTATTTAAATCCCCATGAGCCAACTTATTTCTCATGTGAATACATCTCAACAAGCCTGCTTTTTCTTCTTCCAAAAGAAGCCCCTCTTCCAATAATACATTCACGCGTCCAGAATGTTCTTTGGAAACATGTGAAACTTTATTTTCAATTTCATAGATCCGTTCTATATCTTCAAAGAGATAACAAACAGCACCTATCGGCAGATAGGAATAAGTGATTACTTCATCATCTTTTAAAACTTGACCATCTTTTTGCTGTATTGTAACTAAATGTAGAGTCCTTCCTTCATAAAAATAATGATATTGCTTATACCTAGTAGCAGGCAAGACAAGATTCTTTGAAAACGGATCACACGTTGTCCCTGTCACTTTTTCAATAAGTGCCTTGAGTTTCCCTCTAAATTCTAGGGCCTCTTTAAGTTCAATCGTTCTATCACTATGTAAAATCTGATTACGTAACTTCTGTAATTTTTCAACCTCTGTGATATCTTCCGGACTTAAATTTTCTCTATTTTTATTTGAAATCGTAGATAAGTTTTCTGCTAAAGCAGCTATGATAACACTTCTCTGATAAACAGAACTTTCCTTAGAACTCTCAATATCTTTTTCCCTAGTTGCATTTTTAAAATCCAAGATAACTTTTTGATGCAAAAAAAACAGTGTCCGATCAAAGAATTTTTTTACAAAGGGATCGTTTTCATATCCATCAACTGTAGAAGGATATTGCCGAGCTATTTTTCCCTTTTTATCTTTTTTCACTCTTTTTTTTAAATCTTCTTCGTAAAATTTTGAAAAATACGTCCAAAAATGTTTAAACATAAATCCTTCATGTTCCTGAGATAACATATTTTTCTTCAAAAGCATTCGGGTATCCTGAACAGCATTTTGGAATTCATTAAAAAAATAGTGTTGAGGAAAATTTTCAATAGGGATAGATTCATGCGCATTGACCCGAAGACAAACATAAGGAGCCACAAAAACACTCACCTTTGAAAGATCTGTTGAATCCTTTAACACCGGAAATACTTTATCATAAGAAATTACATAAGGCGATTGATCCAATAAAGGCCATTTTTTTCCTGGAGGCAGATACTTCACCGCTTTCCCTTTCAGATCCATTTCCATTGGAAGGGTAGCTTCAAAAAGGGGAACTGTTTCCACATTAGGATTATCTATAAGGGTTCTTTGTTCCACAAGATTGTTCAAGCATCCCCATAACCACCAAAGTCTCTTAATTTCTGAACGTGATAAATTTCCCTGCACCATAATATTACTATCCTATCACAAAAATTTAATACGATACTTTCCAATATTACACTAAAGCAGAACATTTGTCAATATTTACATAAAAACACCCCAGGGACTCCCCCGGGGTGTTTTTGTATAACAGTTCCATTAACCATTTCTAACAGCGGCTTGTGCAGCTGCCAACCGAGCAATAGGCACCCGATATGGTGAACAAGAAACGTAATCCAACCCGATTCTATGGCAGAAATCAATGGATGCTGGATCGCCCCCATGTTCCCCACAAATACCGATTTCAATATCAGGACGTACGCTTTTCCCTTTCTTGGCGGCCAATTGCATTAAAGCCCCGACCCCTTCTTGATCCAAAGAAGCAAAAGGATCGGCTGGATAAATCCCTTTGGTCACATAATCGGGCAAGAATGAACCGGCATCATCCCGACTGACCCCCAAAGTAGTTTGGGTCAAATCGTTGGTCCCAAAGTTAAAGAATTCAGCGGTTTCGGCCAATTTATCAGCCATCAAACAAGCCCGCGGTAATTCAATCATAGTTCCAACTTTGTACTTAAAGGTCTTACCAGTTTCCTTCATGACTTTTTCGGCCATTTTAACAACCCGTTGTTTAATTAAATCGAGTTCTTTCTTTGTTGCCGCTAAAGGAATTTCAACCTCTGGTACAAAATCTTTACCAGTTTCTTGCATAACTTTTACAGCCGCTTCAAAGATAGCTTGGGCTTGCATTTCCGAAATTTCTGGATAAGTAACCCCCAAACGGCAACCACGATGTCCTAACATTGGGTTAGCTTCGTGTAAAGCAGCGGTTCTAGCCACGATATCTTCTAAAGAAACCCCTAAAGATTGAGCCAATTCAACCTGATCTGCTTCTTTTTGTGGCAAGAATTCATGTAAGGGTGGGTCTAATAACCGAATCGTTACTGGAAGTCCTTCCATAATCTTGAACAAATCAATGAAGTCTTGACGTTGGTAAGGCAATAATTTATCCAAAGCCTTCCGACGATCTTCTTCATTATCGGCCAAAATCATTTCACGCATATGGTTGATTCGGCTTGGGTCAAAGAACATGTGTTCTGTCCGACAAAGCCCAATTCCTTCAGCCCCAAAACGCCGAGCCGTTTCAGCATCTTTTGGTGTTTCAGCGTTTGTTCTGACATGCAAGGTCCGGATTTCATCAACCCAAGACATGAATTCACCAAAATTCCCTGCCATTTCAGCCACAACAAGCGGTAATTCGCCTTTGATGACTTGACCAGTTGTTCCGTCAATAGAAATCATATCACCGGCTTTCAAGACGGTATCCCCAACTTTTAAGAATTGACCTTCATAGTCGATTCTTAAATCAGAAACCCCAGACACACATGGTTTACCCATCCCACGGGCAACAACGGCTGCATGAGAGGTCATCCCACCACGGGCCGTTAAAATCCCTTGAGATACGTGCATCCCGGCAATATCTTCTGGGGAAGTTTCAATCCGAACCAAGACCACTTTCTTGCCTTCGCTAGCGGCCTTTTCTGCCTCAGCAGCCGAAAACACGACCTGACCAACAGCAGCCCCTGGGGATGCCGGAAGCCCTGTAGAAAGAACTTCTTTTTTAGCTTTTTTATCAAATGTCGGGTGCAATAATTGATCCAATTGATTGGCATCAACCCGCATAATAGCCGTTTTCTTATCAATCAAACCTTCACGGACCATTTCAACGGCAATACGCAATGCCGCTGTCCCTGTCCGTTTCCCATTTCTGGTTTGCAACATCCACAACTTGCCATCTTGGATAGTAAATTCCATATCTTGCATATCTTTATAGTGAGCTTCTAATTTATGACGGATGTCATTCAATTGAGCATAAAGGTCTGGGAATTCTTCTTCCATACATGGCAAATCTGTTCCAGAACGTTCTTTAACCAATTTAGTCATCGGTTGCGGCGTCCGAATACCGGCCACAACGTCTTCCCCTTGGGCGTTCTTTAAATATTCACCATAGAAATAATTTTCACCCGTTGCCGGATCCCGTGAGAAACAAACACCTGTTGCGGAATTATCCCCACTGTTTCCAAAGACCATAGATTGAACGTTTACAGCCGTTCCCCAATCGCCTGGAATATTATTTAATTTACGGTAGTAAATAGCCCGATCAACCATCCAAGACCCAAAGACGGCCCCGATACCACCCCATAATTGTTCCATAGGATCTTGAGGAAGTGGTTTACCTTCTTCTTCACAAATTGTTTTAAATTCTTGAATAACAGATTTTAATTGTTCTTCTGTGATTTGGTTATCATATTTATAACCATTTTCTTCCCGAACGCGATCCAATACTTTTTCAAAACGGGTAGAACTGACCCCCATCACCACGTCGGCATACATTTGAATAAAACGGCGATAGCTGTCATAAGCAAAGCGTTTATTATTACTTCTTTTTGCTAATCCTTCAACGGTTTCATCATTAAGTCCTAAATTCAAAACCGTGTCCATCATCCCTGGCATGGAAACCCGTGCCCCAGAACGCACAGAAAATAACAACGGGTTTTCTTTGTCGCCAAACTTGTATCCCATTTTATTTTCAATGAATTTTAAAGCATCTAAGACTTGTTGTTTTAAATCCTCAGGATACGTTTTGTTATTTTCATAGTAGTAGGTACACACTTCTGTTGTAATTGTAAAGCCCGGAGGCACAGGTACCCCTACACGGCACATTTCAGCAAGGTTAGCCCCTTTTCCACCAAGCAAATTACGCATATCTGCTTGACCTTCTGCGGCGCCATCCCCAAAGGTATAGACCCATTTTGTCATTCGTTATTTCCTTTCATCAAACAAAATACAGCTTTTCTTCTAGAAAAGCGTTTCAACGGGACAACCGTACTCTATTTTTTTCAAAATAGCAAGCATTTTTTTGATATCTCATTATTTTATCGTCGTTTTAAGATTGTTCAAAAAGGCAAACCGACCATGGGGGCAAAGAAAAACCTTCAGAAAAATCCCCTTTTAGGGTTTCTGATGTATCTAAAATCAATTTCCAAGACAAAGGGAAATCTTTAGGAAATTGCCAAGAAATTTGTTCATTAAAACCATTAAATAAAAAGAATAACCTCTTGTTTTTTATTGTATTTACAAAAGAAAGAGCGCGAACAAAATACCCCCAATCTTCTTCTTGCATTTTCTGACCATCCGGCCGATACCATAAGCAACGGTTCAACCCTTCAAAATCTGTTGTCTCTATATATTGAGCATAGCTCTTTCTAAGAGAAATCAGTTTTTTAACCAAAGCTTGCATTTCCTTACCTTCTGGCCGAATATGTTCCCAATCCAACCAAGACAGTTCGTTATCTTGAGCATACGTATTATTATTGCCTAAAGATGTTTGCAAAAATTCATCCCCAGCCCGAATCATCGGGGTTCCAAATGATAACAATAAGGAAGCCATCATGGCTCTGGCTCGCAAGGAACGATTCTTAAGAATGTCCGGATTATCTGTTTCCCCTTCTACGCCAGAATTAAAAGAATAATTGCAATTGTTTCCATCCGCATTGTCTTCCCCATTTTGGAAATTATGTTTTTCATTATAAGATACCAAATCCCAAAGTCTAAATCCATCATGGGCTGTTATAAAATTGATAGAAGCCCAGGGTCTGCGCCCTTTATGTGCATACATATCGGCTGATCCTGTAAATCTAGCTGCAAATTCACCAGATTGGCCTTCATCCCCCTTATAAAAACGCCGAACAGTATCTCGGAATTTATCATTCCATTCAGCCCATCCTGGACGGAAAGCCCCAACTTGATAACCTCCCCACCCTAAATCCCAAGGTTCAGCAATCATCTTTAAGCGTTGTAAAACAGGATCTTGTTGAACCGTTGCTAAAAAATCACTGTGAGTTGTATATTGATTTTGGGCATCACGTGCCAAAGTGGTAGCTAAATCAAATCTAAAACCATCAATTTGTACCATCTCTGCCCAATAGCGCAAACTATCCATGACAAGCTGTAAAACCCTGGGGTGTTCTAGGTTAAAAGACGCCCCACATCCCGTCGTATCTTCATAAAAACGCTTATCTTCGGCAAGACGATAATAAACGGCATTATCTATTCCCCGATAACACAGGGTCTGCCCCATTTGATTTCCTTCGCCTGTATGATTATAAACAACATCCAATATGACCTCAATACCGGCTTCATGGAAAAGTCTAACCATCGTTTTAAATTCTTGAACACGTCCAGAACTTAAATACGGGGCATGGGGGGCCATAAAAGTAATTGGGTCATATCCCCAATAATTCGTTAACCCTTTATCTTGCAAAAAGCCATTTGTCATAAAAGCCGCGACGGGCAACAATTCAATACTTCTAATTCCCAATGATTTTAAATACGCAATCACCTGCTTGCTTGAAAGGCCAGCACACGTTCCCCGTAGGGCCGCATCAATTTCTGGTTGTCTTGCCGTAAAACCTTTTAAATGGGTTTCGTAAATAATTTCTTCATCCCATGGGATTTTGGGTTTTTCCACCTTTCCCCAATCAAAAGCATCATCCACCACAACACATTTGGGGACAAAGGGGGCACTGTTCGTTCGGGAAAAAGAAAGATCTTTTTGGGGAGAATATGGATTATATCCCAATTGTGCATTATTAGAAAACAGCGCCCCTGTCAATTGCTTAGCGTACGGATCTAGCAACAATTTATGTCGGTTAAATCTGAGGCCTTGATGAGGTTCATAAGGCCCCCACACCCGATAACCATAAAGTTGCCCTGGACGAAGACCTTTAATATAAATATGAAAAACTTCATCCGTATAATTGGGAATATCAATTTTGGTTTCCCCCTGCCCGTTTTTATTAAACAAACACAATTGGACACGGGTTGCATGAGCAGAAAATAAGGCGAAGTTCACCCCTTTACCGTCATATTGCGCCCCCAAGGGGTAAGGAAGTCCTTTAAAAAGTTCTAGCATTCAAACGTCCCCGTAGCCTGTTCAATAAATTTCAAAACGATAACCGACAAGGGGGGTAAAACAAGCGTCAAATCAAAGGGTTTAAAATTCCATCCAGCCCGAGAGGTTAAAATATCCCCACAATTAGCCACCCCTGACCCCCCATAAAGACTAGAATCTGTATTCAGAATTTCTTTATAAAAACCGAATTTAGGCGCCCCAACACGGTAATTATAACGCACAACTGGGGTAAAATTACAAACAACGATATATTGTTCTTCCGCTTTACCTTTACGCATAAAACTAATAACCGAATTATCGGTATCAGATCCATCAATCCATTCAAATCCGGCTTCTTCACAATCTAGGGCCGCTATCCCAGTTTGTTTATACAAAGCATTCAAATCACGGACCAAACGCCACAATCCTTTATGTTCTATTCTTTCAAGACACCCCCAATCTAAAGAATCTTGATATTTCCATTCATTTTGATTTCCAAATTCATCCCCCATAAACAGCAATTTTTTTCCAGGATGCATAAACATGTAAGCATAATAAGCCCGTAAGTTCGCGAACTTTTGCCACTGATCCCCAGGCATTTTACCAATCATAGATCCTTTGCCATGAACCACTTCATCATGAGATAGGGGTAAAATAAAGTTTTCCGTGAAGGCATATAACAAACTAAACGTTAATTCATTTTGATGATATTTTCGGTGAACAGGATTTTGGTGGATATATTCCAAAGTATCATGCATCCATCCCATATTCCATTTATACCCGAATCCCAAGCCCCCCACATAAGTCGGCCGTGACACCATCGGCCAGGCCGTTGATTCTTCAGCAATCATCATAATACCGGGATTTTGAGCATAAACAATTTCATTCAGACGTTTTAAAAAAGCAATCGCTTCCAAATTTTCACGTCCCCCGTATTGATTTGGGATCCACTGTCCTTCTTTGCGGGAATAATCCAAATACAGCATACTTGCCACTGCATCCACCCGCAAACCGTCCACATGATATTCTTTGAACCAAAATAGTGCATTATTAATTAAAAATTCTTGAACCTCGGTCCGTCCATAGTTGTAAATTTTCGTTCCCCAATCCGTATGTTCCCCTTTTCTAGGATCAGCGTGTTCATAAAGGGCCGTTCCATCAAATTGTGCCAATCCAAAAGCATCCTTAGGAAAATGAGCCGGTACCCAATCCATAATCACACCAATTCCTGCCTGATGAAGAGTGTCTATTAAATATTTAAAATCATCCGGAGTTCCGTAACGACTAGTGGGGGCAAAAAGTCCTGTTTCTTGATATCCCCAAGACCCATCAAAGGGATATTCGGCAAGGGGCAAAAATTCCACATGTGTAAAACCAGTATCCAAAACATACTGCGTCAATTCCTTAGCCATTTCCCGATAAGTTAGCCACCTATTCCCCTCTAAAGAATTCCGACGCCAAGACCCTAAATGCACTTCATAAATGCTTAAAGGGTTCGTCCTGGTATTCGTTTCAGATCGTTTTTTCAACCAATCAGCATCTTGCCATTGATATTTAGCTTGATTAAACACAAGGCTTCCCGTTTTAGGGCGCATTTCCGCCGCAAATGCATAAGGATCTGATTTCAACGGTAAAAGGTGCCCGTGCTTATCTAATAATTCATATTTATAAAGGTCCCATTCAGTCAGCCTAGGGATAAAAATTTCCCAAATTCCAGAACTTCCCCGAGGACGCATCAGATGGCGCCTGCCGTCCCAATCATTAAAAAGGCCAACAACACTCACTCTGCTAGCATTTGGGGCCCATACGGCAAAAGCAACACCAAGCACCCCTTGATGGACCGTAAGATGTGCCCCTAATTTATCATACAGAGAAAAATGTGTCCCTTCACTAAATAGATAAAGATCTGTATCCCCTAAAACAGGCGTAAACGCATAGGCGTCTTCTATCTCATAGATTTCCCCAGAATGTAATTCTATTTTTAATAAATAAGGGAAAAAATCCTTTGTTTTTAAATTTAATTGAAATAATCCATGGGGATGTACAGATATCATTTGCCCCAAAATTTTACGGGTATTTTTATGAAGGATCTGAATTGATTTTGCTTGGGGTTGAAAAGTCCGAATATAAAGGGTACCTTTATCCCCTTTATGCATTCCATAAACAGAAAAGGGATCTCCCTTGTATGTCCCCGACACCAAGGCATGAATCGTTTCAGGCTTCAGCTGTTCCATAAGTCCCCCTTTTTAGGGAAGATTAATGCCTTTTTAAAAAAAGTAAAGAGTTTTTTTCTTTTTCTTGACTTTTTGGGGAACAAGGGCTAGTGTCTTTCCCAGGAAAAAAGGAGTTTTTATATGCACACACTAACATACGATGTTCCAACCTTACGAGAAATGGTAGAAGATAAAATGATGGTCATTGAGATGATTGATCAAACCCACCCCAGTTATCAGGCATTAAGTTCTGGGGATAAACAGGCTATTTCTTATCTTATCAAAGCTGCAGATATTTTAAATGATGTAGCGTTGGAACAGGATCACCCTTTAAACAGGGTTTTAAAACAAGAACTGATTGAACGATCACAAGCTGGGGATGAAGCTGCTACCCTTTCTTTGCGTCTGTTTAATTCTTTAAACGGAGTAATGGGGTTAAATGGTTTTGACCCAGAACCTGTTTGTGTTTTCAAAGGGGTGCCTAGCTATTTAGGACGAAATTTTTACCCCTCTGACTTATCAGTCAGCGATTTTCATCAAATTTTAAAAACTATGTTGCACCAAGGAAAGAAGGAAGAAGTTGCGCAAATCCTATCTGCCAGAACCATGGTGCGTTGGACCACTGATCATAACCTACAAGGGATTGACTATACTGTTTATTTTGCAAAGGAATTTGCACAAATTGCTGAAAACTTAAAGAAAGCCGCCACCCTTACAACAGATGATGATTTCAGGGAATATTTGTATGCCCAGGCCGAAGCCCTTACCCAAACCGATAACAACAAAGATGCGGTGGCTGATAAATTATGGGCAACCTTAACGGGCCCCATAGAACTAACCTTATCTCGGGAAAACTATGATGATGAAATGACCCCTACCCTGTTTGAAAATGAAGAATTAACAGAGTTGATTCAGCAAGCCGGAATCCAACCCGTTAATAAAGATATGTTGGGGATGCGGATTGGACTTGTCAATCGTGATGGCACGGCCTTGATTCATCGGTTTCAAAAACTAATGGGAACACTAGGGGCTCAGATGCCTTATGCGGATAAATACACCCAAATTATTACCGATACTGGGACTGTTAAACAAGAGGCCGTAGATGTTGATCTGATTGATTTAAAAGGGGATTATGCCCAATGTCGTGGGGCAATTACAACCGCCCAAAATCTGCCAAATGATGACAAACTGGCTGTAAAAACCGGCGGAGGTCGCCGCAACGTTTATCACAGGCAAGTTCGTCAAACTTACGGGTCCGTAGAAACAAAACAGGTGTTAAATTATCTAGTGGATCCCGCCTTTCACAAATATTTTAACCCCGAAGCGCATCATCTGTTTGTGATTGGTCATGAAAATGGACACTCTTTGGGACCAAATGACACTTACAAAGGGGCGTTGGGGGCTTATGCAGCCACGGTTGAAGAAAATAAGGCCGATTTAGTTTCCATTGCTTTTATGCCAGCTTATGTGCAAGCAGGGATTATCACAAATGAAACCCTCTATCAAATATATGCTTCTTGGATTTATCGGCTTTTTCCACGATCAAAACCACAATTGATTCAGCCTCATCGGATTGCGGATTTAATCCATATGAACGCCTTGTTAAAAAAAGGGGCCATTAAAGTCAACAGTGATCAAAAAATTGCTTTAGATTTTGATAAAATCCATCAAGTTGTTTGGGATTTGTTAACCGAAACGATTGAAATCCAATTGTCTCGTTCAGCTTCCAAGGCCAAAGCTTTTATAGACAAATACACCGATTGGCCAGATATCGCCGAACACATGGTCCAAGTCTGGAAAAGTTTGAATCCAAAAATTTATAAGGAAATTAAACGGCATTTTTAATATAAATATTTTATTTAAGAAATAAATATAACCTATTGAAAGGAAAATAATATGTCAGAAAAACAAACACCCCCGTCTTGGGATTTAAGCGATGTGTACGCTTCCCCAACAGACCCCAAAATCAAAGCAGATTTAGAGGCATTTGAAAAAAATTTAGCCCTTTTTGAACAAAAATATAAAGGGAAATTGGCTGATCTGAGCGCAACAGAATTTCTAAATGCGCTTCATGAATTGGAACAAAATACGATTTTAGGCCGGCGCCTTAGTGGTTTTGCTTACTTAAATATGGCCACACAAATGGATAATCCTAAGGCTACTTCTTTTTATCAAGATATTTCCGAAACGCTAACAGCCGCCTCTAAAAAGGAAGTCTTTTTCACATTGGAATTAAATAAATTACCAGAATCCACCTTAGAAAAATGGCTAGAAAATCAAGAAGTGGCAACCTATACCCCTTGGTTAAAACGGGTCCGACGCTTTAAGGATAATCAATTATCTGAACCTGAAGAAACTCTGTTATTGGAAAAGGCCATTACATCCTCAAATGCTTGGGTCAGATTGTATGAAGAAACATCATCTCGCTTGATTTTCCCATTAGGAGATAAAACCTGCAATGAAGCCGAAATCACACATACATCTTTGTTTGGGGCAACAGATGAAGAACGGACAAAAGCATCAGAAGTGATGAATCAAGTCTACAAAGAAAATGCCCCTTTATTCACATTTATCTATAATATGATTATTAAAGATAAAGCCATTGAAGATGAAAAACGGGGATTTGCACATCCCTATTCGGAACGCAATAAATCTGAGGACGTCCCTGATAAGATGGTAGATGCTTTGGCCGAAACCGTCAAAGCACACTATCAAACCATTTCGCACCGTTACTACAAGTTAAAAGCTAAGTGGTTAAACAAAGAACAACTTAATTACTGGGATAGAAGTGTTCCCCTACCCTTTGACAGTGCCAAGACCTATTCATGGGAAGAAGCCAGCCGTTTTGTCTTGGATGCTTATGAGGAATTTTCCCCCAAACTTCGGGCCATTGCAGACGATTTTTTCACACACAATTGGATTGATGTTCCCCCGAAACAAGGCAAACGAGCTGGGGCTTTTTGTTCCCCCATTACAACGCATGACCACCCTTATTTGTTATTGAACTTTATGGGGCGTCAAAATGATGTTTTAACCTTAGCCCATGAATTAGGTCATGGGTGTCATCATCAATTGCGTGTCAACAACGGGGAACTGAATGAACGATCTAGGATGACAAGTGAAGAAATTGCTTCCGTTTTTGGGGAAATGCTAACTTTTCAAAAACTGCTTAAAGAAACAACAGACGATCGGCAACGTATGGCGCTGATTGCCTCTAAAGTTGGGGATATGCTGGCCACGGCTTTCCGGCAAATTGCCTTTTTCTTCTTTGAAAAACGAGCCCACGAAGCCCGTAAAAATGGGGAGTTATCTGCCGAAACCCTTTCAAAAATTTGGGTGGAAGAATTACGTGCTTACATGGGGCCTGCCGTTGTAATAGATGAACGAAGTGCCGCCATTTGGCCACATGTTGGACACTTTTTCTTTTTACCCTTTTATGTTTATGCCTATTCGTTTGCGGATTGCTTTGTCAATTCCCTTTACCAAGTCTATCAGGAAGGTCAAATTTCTGACTTCCCAGATAAATATTTGGCGTTATTATCACAAACGGCTATTGGGGATTATGACAAGTTGTTAAAACCATTTGGGCTAGACCCTAATACCCCAGATTTTTGGGAAAAAGGGCTGAATCTCATCAGTCATTACCTAGACGAATTAGAATCTTTGGATAAAAAATTACTGGGTTAACAGTTTTTGTTCCAGTAATTTCTTCTTCCAATAGGCAAATCTTTTGGGGGATGCCGTCACTTCACCGGGGGCGTAAAGTGCCACGAGTGATGTCATAGCGGGCAAAAACCCTTTTTGGGCGGCTTGTTCATAAAGGGCAACGATTTTATCTGGGGACACCTTCCCCATATATCCCCGTTCCCCCCAAACGCCTAACACATAAAACGCCTCGGGCAATTGTTTTTTAGCGGCTCGTGTCATTAGGGCAATCGCTTTTTCCCTATTTTCCGGCAATTTTGTTCCCGCATCATACAAAAGTGCCAGTTTATAGGCAGCTTCGGCATGGCCCAACACAGATGCTTGTTCAAAATACATTTCTGCCTGACGTGCCCCCCCTTTTTCTTTTAAATATAAATTTCCTAAATAAAAGGAAGCGATCGCTACTAAATCCTTTTGCCCCGAGATAACCACATCTTTAAAACAGTGTTTGGCTTTATCATATTCTTCATTTGCGTAAGCATTAATTCCCAAAGAAAGACGTTCTTCTGGCCCCAAAGTCGTTCCCCGAATCACCAAAATTAGGATCAGTCCTAAAGAAACAACCAATAAAAACTGTAAGAACGTATTGAGTGAAATAAATTTACGCATAAAATGCCTTTACAAGTAAAAAGTGATATGACATAATGGGATTATTATAGCAAGAAGAGAGGGATTTTTCAATGTTTTTCTTTAAAACCTATGCCTTGGATGAAAAAACGGGGACACTTTCCCTTTCTTATGCTTATCAAGAACACACCTTTACAGAAACAATCTTATTCCCCGTCCCTTTTCCAAAGATATCAAACGCAAAGAAAAAAGCCCTAGATCGGGTTTGTTTCTTAACCCATATTGCCTGTGGGATTAGTTATTTTAAGGCCTTTTTACCTAAAAAAATAAAAATAGAATCTGGAAATCTAACAAAGGAAGAAGCAACCTTTTTCCGGGAATTTTACTTAAAAGGTCTCGGGGAATTTTCTTACAGGAACAAAGTACATCTAGAAAACCTTGTTCCTGCCCTTTTCAAGGGAACTTCCATACAAAAAGAACCCCTAGATATTCCCTTTACCCCTTCTAAAGTTCTTATTCCCGTAGGCGGTGGCAAGGATTCTTGCTTAAGTATGGAATTATTCAAGCAAAAAACGAACAAAGATGTCACAGCTTTTTCCGTAGGAACAGCGCAACCTATTATGGATTGCATCAAAACAGCTGGGGTTCCTCATCTTTGCATTAAGCGAACCATTGCCCCAGAACTTATCAAACTGAACCAAACAGGAACCGTCTATAACGGGCATATCCCCATCACAGGCATTATTTCTTTTATCACATGGCTTTGTGCTATTATTTATGATTATAAATAT
>JBGUXS010000080.1:0-10689 GCA_045118155.1 Alphaproteobacteria bacterium
CAAAGTATCTAAAAGGGTGGCCGTTCCATACCCCCCTTTGATGGCCATAACCGCCGTTGTTTCTGTATCGGCAAAGGCCTGATGTAATTCTTGGGTACGTTCTTGGACGCTGCCGGCAAAATAACGCACTGGGGTTAACGCGTTCCCAAAAGTTGGGGTGTATCCTTGCTTTTCAAAAAGGGGGCGTATCTTTTCCCATATCGTTGGAACAACAGCACTGGCGGGGCTGACCATTCTTAATTTAGGCAAGGGGACCTCCTTACGAAAAAAGTTGCTTTTTAATTTGAACTTCTATAACATGACAGATAATAGACAGAATGTAAAGGAAATTTTAAATGCGTGGGATGGTTTTTTTAGGGCTGTTTTTGGGCTTTTTAGCCCCCGTTTGGGGACAAAACGAAACCCCGGCCCCCATCATCAAAAAAGAATTGCGTGTGGAATTGGTGGAAGGACAAGTGGTTCAGCCCCCTTTTAATGGCATTCCTTTTTGTGCAGGGCGTTTAAAAGTGACGAATAACTTGGGAACAGATATTACTAGATTGCAATTAAACTTGGCATATAACGGGGTACAATTGCCTGTTTCCTTTGGACAGATTCCGTATAAAGGGTCGGTTATGCAAAAGTTTGCTATGGCAGGATCTGCCTGTGAAGGCATGACCAACCCCCCCAAAATAACGGTCCCTATTTGTAATTTGGCGGATAAAACAGTTGGGGGCTGTTCTTCGTTTTTAACTTATTTTATTGGGCAAAAAAAAGATGAAGTTTAGAATTTTTTTCTTGATTTGTTTGTTCGTATTGCCGGTGTTTGCAAAGCCGGAAGCGGTTTTGTCATCCCAGGATGTCAAGACATATAAGGCCATTTTTACGGCCTTGAAAAAAGAACGGATTGCCGAAGCGGACACTCTTGTGAAAAAGCTAAAAAATAAAGATTTGATGGGGTATGTTTTGTATAAAAAATATATGTCCCGCAAATATCATACCACCCAAAATGAAATCACTTCGTGGTTGGATAAATACGCGGATTTACCGGTGGCAAATGAAATCTATGCGTTGGGAAAACAAAAAAAAGCCTCGTTGCCCCCCAAACCCAAGGGTCTTTTTGGAAAAGATACGTGTTCGTATGTCCATAAAGTAGATCCGATTGATTTGGTCAGGCATCGGTCTTTTCCGGATTTGTCTAGTACCCAGCGCGTGAAAGCCCGTCAACAAATGCAACAAGTGGCGAAGAACTTAAACGCGGGGCGGACAAAGGAAGCTAGGAAAATTATTGATGAGGCGGCTGTATCGGGTCTTTTTCCTCAAGAGGAATTGGATAGAGCCCGGGTAGCATTGGCCTTTTCATACTTCTTAGATGGGGAAGATGACTTGGCTTTAACCTATGTTGATAAGGCCTTGCAAAGATCTAAAAAAGTTTTGCCTTTGGCGTATTGGACGGGGGGCTTAGTCTTGTGGCGTCAAGGAAAAACGGGGCAGGCGAACACCTATTTTGAAAAGGCGGCCGCCCATGAAAAATCGTTCCCCTTGTTAAAAGCAAGTGCGGCCTTTTGGACGGCTAGAACGCATTTAAAAATGGGACATTATAAAAAAGTGGGAACATATTTGGAAGAAGCCGCTGGTTACCCTAGAACTTTCTATGGTATTTTGGCCCTAAGAACCTTGGGAAGTGATTTGGAACATGTTTGGGATATCCCATCTAAACCCGAAGATGAAGTAGCGGCAGATTTTTCGCATCCGGCCCTAGAGCGGTTTTATGCCTTGAAACAAATTGGCCAAAAAGATTGGGCGCAAAAGGAATTATCATCCTTGTATTTGCAAGCGGATAAAGATGCCAAAGGATTGCTTTTGATGATTTCAGAAGAAAATGGGTTTTCGGATGATTTGGTGCGTTTAACGGGACAATTAACGGGGGATGATACACGTTATCCCTTACCGGATTGGACACCGGTTGGGGGATGGACCTTAGATAAAGCTTTGGTGTATGCGTTTGTCCGGCAAGAATCGTGCTTTAATCGTTACGCCGAAAGTTCTGTAGGGGCCGTGGGGTTGATGCAAATTATGCCGAATACCGCTAAAGAATTGGCCAAAAAGATGAATTATAACTGGAACGAACGGAAGTTGCGCGAAGCCGAATACAACCTGTCTTTGGGGCAAAATTATATTCGTCAGCTGTTAGATGATCCAGAAATCAATAAAAACTTGATGTTTACGGCGGTGGCTTATAATGCAGGCCCTGGAAATTTAGCCAAATGGAAAAAACGTATGAAGTATCAAAATGACCCGTTGTTATTCCTAGAAAGCGTGCCATCTAAGGAAACTCGGGGCTTTATTGAACGGATTATGGTCAATTATTGGGTGTATCGGTCATTAATGGGACAATCTTTGAAATCATTGGATAATGTGGTATCAGGTAGGTGGCCTTTATACGAAAAATAAAATAAAAAATTGATGATATTCAATAAGTTGTTTGGTTTGTATCTTGCAGATATGCAAAAATGTTATTTTTTTACTTCTAAAATTTTAAAAATGTGGTATAATGGGCGCAAATGGTAAACTGAAAGGCGGTAAGCGACATGTCAAAAGACTATACGTTTAATCCCGGAGACTATGTTGTGTATCCTGTCCATGGGGTGGGGCAAGTAAGTGGGATCACATCCACGGTTGTCGGTGGACAAAGTCTAGACTTGATAGCCATTAACTTTGATAAAGAAAAATTGACCTTGAAAATTCCTTTGCAAAACACTGAACGCACGGGTCTTAGGGCTTTGGCCTCTAAGGATGTAATGGAGCTGGCCGAAGGGATTTTGAAATCTAAATCTAAGGCCAATAAACGGGCCCAATGGACTAAACGTGCCCAGGAATATAATCTTAAAATTAATTCGGGGGATCCTTTGGCCGTTGCCGAAGTGTTAAGGGATTTATATAAACACCCATCCAAAGGGGAACAAACCTACAGCGAGCGTCAATTGTATGAACAGGCAATGGCACGGTTTGCCCCGGAATTTGCCGCGGTACATCAATTGCCGGAAAAAGATGTGGTGGCCAAAATAGAAACGATTTTGTATGAAAAATACGTTTAATCATTAGATAAAATTATCAAAAAGGGCAGATTAACTGCCCTTTTTTATATGTCCAAAAGATTTGAAGGGGAACTACCTTGGGATTGGGTGCTTACCTGTACAGGTAAAACGTTGATGTTCCCTGTGAATTTGCTTTTTTTTAGCATTTTAACTTGATCTGGTCTACAAGTAATTGTTAAGTCTTTGCAGAACAGAAACGCATTTTCTTCTAAGTGTTGCAGATTCATGGGTAACGTTATTTCTTTTAAGGCCGTACATCCTGCAAAGGCACCTTCCCCAATATAAGTAATATTATTCGGTAGATTGATGGATTCTAAGGCACTACACCCTTGAAATGCATAGTTCCCAATATAATTTACCTTTTCTGGCAGGACGACATTTTTTAATTTACACCAAATAAACGCTTCATTATCAATTTTCGTAAGACTTTTCGGCAGGGTAATGTTTTTCAAACCCAAACATCCATGAAAAGTGCTTGTGTTGATTTCTGTAACCCCTTCGGGGATAGTGATGCTTGTCAAAGAACAGCACCCTTCAAAGGCCATACAGCCGATTGTTGTAATACCTTTAGGCAGGATGATTTCTTCTAAGGAAAAACATTTTGAAAAAGCCCAATTACCGATTTTTGTAATGCTTTGCGGTAAGAGTATATGTTTTAATGTTGCACAAGAGGCAAAGGTCCCTTCACGAATTTCCGTCATTTCTGCGGGTAAAATAATTTCTTTTAATCGGTTACATCCGTAAAAAACCCATCCTTCAATGTTTTTAAGTCCAGGGGATAAGGTAACGGTTTCTAAATGGGAAAAATCTTGAAGACTTGCTTTTTCCAGAGTTTCACGGGGGTGTGTCAGTGTTAAATGAATGAGATTGCCATCTTGAAGGGTCATAATTTCCTGCCCATTGGCAATCAAATGGCGGATGCCATTTTCCCCTTTGTGAATCTGGATGGTTTTGCCTTCTAATTCCTGTTCTAAAAGGGTTAACTGAGACCTTTCTCCAGCAGTAACGGTTTTGAACGTTTTTTCTTTTAAATTAAAAATAAACTGTTCCAAAATAATTTCTTTGTCGGTATTAATATGATGAATAATTTCGTTTTTGATGTAGTAAGAAGGACCAAAATAAGAAAACCCAACTTTTTTATGATAGCGGATAATTTGCCCCCCAAGCATTATGAAACCATTAGGTAAAGTGCATTTTTTAGAGGGAAAATCAATCATAAACCGTTTACACAAAGCCCCCGATAAGCCAGGAATAATTTCGTCAGGATTTGCATGAAATGTTTCATCAGGAAATTCTACAGTATGGTTGTACCGACATGTTATAAAAAGATCCCCGACATTCTTATCCATTTGAATGGTAATGACCGAAGATCCATAAGGATCTTCGCGTTCTTCTATGCCAAAAAAATCTTCCCGCTTTAACGTGTCGGCGCCTCGTTTGATGCATACAATGATATATTTTTCACGCCAACGTTCGGTACCAAGAGTGCAGATGCGTTCTTTGTCGTAAAAATAAGGTTCAATGGTATCTTGTCCTACCCATGTTTTGGGATTTTTAGGATCAAAATTAGGGTTGCTTGTATCATTTTGGGCCGTAACTAGATAGGCGTCATAACCGGCTTGGTTCAAGAGATCAATGGGATCTTGGGTGACATCTTGAAATTTGACATGAATATTTTTTAAGGAAATAAGATATTTTTTAAGAGGTGTGGCATCTCGTCCAGCGTATTTTACCGTTTGCACAATACCAGGGATAGAAAGAACATGAATGGCCCTTAAAACATTCGCAAATCTTTCCCCGTTTTGTTTTTTTATTTGTTTGAATATTTCTTTTTCTTCTTGCTTGTCCATGGTTATCAAATATCCTTAAGTGTGGTTTTGGTGTGCCAAAAAAATCTTTTTTATGAAAGGAATAAAGGGTAATTGTCTGGCAATTATTTTTGGTTTTACAGGGGTTGATTCCCCTTCAATTACAATTTTCCCCGTAAATTGACTGTGCCGGAGTAATCGGACTTGTTTTTTTGTTGCACAGGTAATCACTAAGTTATCACAAAGTTGAAAGGCATTTTTCCCAATTTTTTTGACACTTTTAGGTAGGGTCAATGTCTTTAAAGAAAAACAATTTACAAATGCGTTTTCTTCAATAACTTCTAATTTTTTTGGCAGGATAATTTCGGATAAAGAAGAACAATCCACAAAGGTAGAATCAGAAATGGTTTTAAGATTGCTAGGAAGTTTGATTTTTTTAAGCGAAGAACAAAAGGCAAATGCCACGTCGCCAATAAATTTGACACTGTCAGGTAGGGAAATTTCCGTTAAAGATTCGCATCCCCAAAAGGCATTATCCTGAATTTCTGTAAGACCTTCGGGAAAAGTAATGTTTTTTAGGGAAGTGCATTTTTCAAATGCCGAAATTTCAATGGAAGTTAGGTTTTTGGGCAGGGTAACTGTTTCTAACCCATAGCAGTGCAAACATGTGCTACATTCAATGACGTTGAGATTAGGGGGAAAGGTCATTTGCTTTAAAGAAGAACAATTTGCAAAAGCATGAGGTTCAATGGATATGAGGGTGCTAGGTAAATCAATTTCTTTAAGGGCAGAACAACAGTTAAATGCCCGAAATTCAATGGTTTTAAGATTTTCTGGTAGGGTTGCCTTTTCCAAAGAAAAACAAGATTCAAAAGCCCCCGTTTTAATGTTTTGAACTCCATTGGGAAGGGTGATTTCTTTTAAAGAAGTACATCCCCAAAAAGCCGCCGATTCAATACGTGCTAGGCGCTTTGGTAAAGTGATACTTTTAAGTGCTTTACAGGCATAAAAAGCCTCTACCCCGATTTCTTGAAGCTCGTCAGGCAAGGTAATTTCTTCTAAAAAGTAAAAGTCGGCGAAAGTTTTAAAATCAATTTTTGAAATAGGGGGCAGATGATAAAGGCCAATGACACGGCTGTTTCTAAAACGAACAATTTCTTGCCCATCAGCCCAAAGATGATGCCCATTTTTATCTTTGGTAATTTGAATTTTGTCGTTGATTTGTTGTTCAAGAATGTCGGCAAAAGGGTTTAAGGTACCTGCGGTATGAAACGTTGGGATATCTTCAAAATTCAATAATACATGTTCTAAAATAACTTCTTTGTCTTTATCAATAGGATAAACTTTCCCATCTGTGACATAACAAGCATCCCCAAAATAAACCCCATCAACTTCCGTATGATAATGAACAATTCGTTCTTCACCGTTTTGATCATAGGCACAAATAAAATTTTCAGGTAAAGATTGTGCATGAGAAGAAAAATCTACATTGAATAATTGGCGCAAGGCCTCGGAAAGACCTGGAATAATTTCATCAGGATTTGAAAAGAACGTGTTATCTGGATTACTTACGGTGTGGTTATACCGACTTTTGATGGAAATAAAATGGCCTTTCTTTGCAATTTGGATAGAGGAGACCGAATGGCTGTACTCATCTTCCCTATTTTCTATCCCTATAAAATCTGCCCGATTCAATTTATCCGCGCGGTCATGGACAATGTTTAGTATAAAAAAATTCAGATAACGGGTTGGATCCCGAAAGGTACACAATTTTTCCCCATATTCCCCAGTTTTAACCCCCATTTCTTGCAATTCTTGTTGAGAGGCAAAATAACGTTCAATCGTATTTTGTCCCACCCATGTTTCAGGATTGTTAGGGTCAAAATTGGGATTGTTATCATCTGTTAGGGCCGTCACAACATAGGCCCTGTATCCAGCTTGCCGACACAAGGTAAAAACATCTTGTGTAGAATTACTGTTTTTGATGCGAATATTTTTCAGGGATAAAAGATAATGTTTAAGGGGACCAGCATCTCGTCCCGCGTATGCCAGAAGGTCTGCTATCCCAGGGATTTCTAGAACACCATAGGCCCTAACGCTATTGGCAAACTGTTCACCATTATGCTTTTTGATTTGTTTTAATAGTGCTTGTTCTTCTTTTTTATCCATGGAGGTGGGCCATTTTGTTGAAATCTTTTTTGACGGATTAAAAAATATTCTTTTATGATACCTTAAAACTTTTACTTTGTCAAGTTTTTTTATAATAAATGCCGTGGTAAATGAAATAATACAGAATAAAAAAAGGCCCCCTTGTGCAAGGGGGCCCAATTTCGGAAAAGAGGAACAAAAAGGGGGTGCGTCCGCTCCTTCCCAAAGTGTCTGTTTCTATATAGGGAGACTAACTTGAAACGGACACCTATCGTCGTCATCATCTAACGACGGGGATATATTAACATATTTTTAACCTTTTGTCAATACTTTTTTTAAAGTTTTTTCTCTTTTTTTGAAAAAAATGAAATAAAAATAACAAAAAGGGCCAATGCTAGGGGAATCTTGACCCCATAACGGGCATACAATGTTTCAGGCAGGGCTACGGGCAGTGGGGTATCTAAATAACCTGTGCCCCCTAGGCCTAATGATCCTAAAATCCGGCCATAAGGATCAATCATGCCACTGATCCCGTTATTGGAAGCCCTAGCCACAGGAAGTCCTGTTTCAACGGCCCTGAGTTGTGCCATGGAAAAATGTTGGTAAGGCCCATGGGAAATGCCATACCACGCATCATTAGTGGCAACAACGATCCACCCTGGTCGTTCTTTGGGTAGGATTTCATCGGGGAAGATAACTTCATAGCACACGGCCATGGCTGCTGGTGGTGCTTTGGGAACAAAAACGGCCCGTTTCTTTGTTTCTGTATAAAAACCCGATGGGGGGACCGGAACAATCGCAGACATAAAGGGGAAAATCTTAAAAGGACGGGGAATATATTCGCCGAACGGAACTAGGTGTTTTTTATCATAAAAATCCACAATTCTGGCTGTATCTCCATTGATGACGAAGATACTGTTTGATGTAATTGCTCTATCGTTTATAAAATCTGCGATTCTAAGCCCCCCCGTAATAAGGATGCCCCCAGGATTGACGGCCGAAATGAAACGGCCCCGACGTACTTCATCAATTTCAATATAAAAGGCAACCGCTGTTTCTGGCCAAATAACATGAGTGATATCTTTATTGTTTTCGCTAGAAAGTCGGATGAGTTTATCTAAGTTTTCATCTTCTTTGGTATCATCCCATTTATACGATTGTGGGGTGTTAGGTTGAACCAATCGGACACGCACCCCTAACACATCAGCTTCTATTGCATTGTAAAGTCGCCAATAACCGTAAAAAAACGTTCCCCCTAACAGACAGGCACTTAACAGGACGGGTTTGATTTTTGGGGCGCAAGCAAGCCCCCCAAAAGCAACGAGTGTCAATAACGATAAACCATAAGTCCCAATCATACTGGTAATTTGAATCATTGGGGGAAAAGGGGTCCACACATTTCCAATTAGGTTCCATGGAAAGCCCGTAAATAACCACGAACGTACCCATTCCCCAAGAACAAATACACCGGCGTAGCAAACAAGACGGGAAAAACCGCTAGGACGCAATTTAACCGCAATAAACGCAGGGATGGCAAAGAAACTGCCAAAAATTAAAATCATGGCTAAGTAAATAAAAATCGCCGCCACCCCAAAACGGGAAGACCCGCTGATAAGTAAGGAATTGGTAATCCAACTGGTGGAAAACAGGCCAAAAGCCCCCCCAAAGATAAAAAAGTCTACCAAGGCCGAAAAAGATTTTTGTGTTCGGTTTAAATAGAAAAAAGCCACGCTTAAACTGAATAACAACATGAAAACATGGGAATAGGGGGGGTATGCCAACGTCATTAACGCCCCAAATCCCGCAAGTAAGGGGTATTTAAAAAACTTATTTTGATAAAACATAAGATGACCTTTCAAAAATGAACTGACTTCACTATATAAAAATTACCTTAATTGTCAATGAAAAAGGGGGTAAAACGGCTGTATAAAGTTAAAAAAAAGTAAAAAAAGGCAAAAATATGCAAAAAAGTGTTATTTTTTTATGTTTTTTGCGAAAATGGGCTTGACAAATGTTTCTAGAATGGTAGATTTTCCGTGCATGGCGCAAAAGTCATGAGTAACTTTAATATATTAGAGGAGAATTAAAATGAATAAACAAGAATTTATCGCAGCCGTTGCTAAAAAGGCCGGTTTAACAAAAGTTGATACAACAAAAGTTGTTGATTCTTTTATTGAAGTTGTTGCCGCTGCTTTGAAAAAAGGTGGTGATGTCCGTTTGACAAACTTTGGGACATTTGCTGTTTCAAAACGGGCTGCGACCACAGGGCGTAATCCTAGAACAGGTGCTAAAATTAAGATCCCTGCTTCTAAACAACCAAGATTCCGCGCTGGTAAAGGTTTAAAAACAGTCGTCAATAAATAAGTTGACAGGAATCAAAAAGGGTGATATAGTGCTTGCTATATCATCCTTTTTTTTAGGATATACGGGCGACTAGCTCAGGTGGTTAGAGCATCTGTTTTACACGCAGAGGGTCTGCGGTTCGAGTCCGTAGTCGCCCACCAATTTTTCTTCCCCCTCCATCGTTACACGGTGGGGGATTTTTTAACTTTTTTGGGCGTAATATTGGCCAAATTTTCCTGTCGTGTTAAAACTTTCGGGGCGATTTTGATCGGCCCTTCAAACCCACTCTTCCGAATCATAGCTTCTTGTTCCTTGGTCGCACAGGTAATACTTAACTTTTCACACCCCTTAAAAGCATTATTTTCAATTTCCCTCACCCCTTCGGGAATATGAAGGGATGCAAGGGCAGAACACCCTTCAAAAGCATACTTTCCAATTTTCCTGACTCTTTCAGGAATGTGAATAGAAGTAAGGGCAGAACACTGATTAAAAGCACTACTTCCAATTTCCCTCAGCCCTTCGGAAATGTGAACGGATGTGAGGGATGAACATCCATAAAAAGCCGACTCCATTTTTATAACACTGTCTGGAATGTGAACGGATGTAAGAGATGAACACCCTTCAAAAGCTAGATAGTCAATTTCTTTGACACCATCTGGAATGTGAACAGATGTGAGGGATGAACATCCACGAAAAGCTGTTTCATTAATTTTTGTAACACCGTCTGGAATGTGAATAGATGTAAGGGCAGAACACCTTTCAAAAACCGAATGTCCAATTTCCGTGAGGCCATCGGGAATGTGAACGGATATGAGGGATGAACAACAACGAAAAGCCCACGGTTCAATTTCTGTGACACCGTCTGGAATGTGAAGGGATGTGAGAGATGAACACCCTTGAAAAGCCCTGCATCCAATTTTTGTGACCCTATCTGGAATGTGAAAGGATGTAAGGGATGAACAATCTTCAAAAGCCGACTCACTCATTTCACTCACTCCTTCGGGAATGTGAAGGGATGTGAGGGATGAACACCCCAAAAAAGCCCCCCATTCAATTTTTGTGACACTTTCTGGAATATCAATAGATGTGAGGGATGAACATCTATAAAAAGCCGACCATCCAATTTCCGTAACACCGCTTGGGATCTCAATGGATGTTAGCTTAGAACACCCTGAAAAAGCACCATCTCCAATTTCTGTGACACCGCTGGGGATGTTCATAGAGATCAAACGTCCGTCTTTCATTGTCAGAACTTCTTGGTCATCCGCCAAAAGATGTTGTACGCCGTCTTTATCTTTCGTGATTTGGATTTT
>JBGUXS010000081.1:0-29590 GCA_045118155.1 Alphaproteobacteria bacterium
TATTTATCAATTTCGCTTTGACAGTATGGGTGTACTGGATTGGATTTGGAATAATGGAAAAAGTAATTTGGTTTAGAAAAGATAAGAAAAAGTTTTCGTTTATTTTTCCTTCCCATTGAATATCTAAGGTATAATCCGAATTATCTAATACCGTGTTTACATCTGAAAACAAGGTTGTTTTTTTGGATTTTTCTAGAAAACTTTTTTCTAAATCAGTTTCGGTAGTTGAGCCTTTAAAGTTCAAAAAATCCACTGTGCGGAAATAATTGATATCAAATTCTAAATTAGCCTTTTTGGGTGATTGAGGAAATTGATTAATGGGCTTAACACCGCCTTCTCTAGAAACAGCACATCCCACTAGAAAAAGAAATACGGTTAAAAATAAACATCTTCGCATAAAAATCCCCTAGTTAGGTTATATGGTACATTATTTATTAGTTAAATCAATATGTTTGCATAAGTTTTTTTGATTCCTCTGGTATGAAAGCATCGTTTAATGGTTGTAAAGGGTGTAATTTGTCCCATTTAAAGATTTCTGTGTTTTTTGTTTTAATTTGTAAAGCCGTTTTTTCAAATTCCGTGTTGTCAAAGGAATGGGGATGGTGGGATAAGTACGTTATCATTCTAATCACATAACTGTGTGTTACAATCAGAGTATTTTTTTGGACATCTATATCATCAAAGAAAGAACGAACTCTTTTATAAAGATTCGCGAACGATTCCGCATGAATTTTCACAGGGTCATATTTGAAAGAACGCCAGGATTCATCAGATATATTTTCCTTTTTTACCCCTTGTAGATCACCAAAATTTATTTCTCTTAATCTGAAGTCATATTCAATTGGAAGGGATAAAAAGCTATTAATAATATGAGCGGTTTCTTTAGCCCGTGATAAATCTGAGGAAATAATTTTATCTAGTCTAATGGAAGTCAGTTGATTGCTACACAAAACGGCCTCATTCTTCCCTTTTTCATTGAGAGGAATGTCGGTATGACCTTGCAGTCTATGTTCCAAATTCCAATCCGTTTGTCCGTGTCTAGCTATGTAAATCATACGACCTTCTTTTTAGGTTGCCTTAAATTGAATACATTATACAAAAAATATGGTCTGATGACAATCTTGTTTTTTTGTTTTAGTTTCAGTGATTTTTGGGCATATCCCTGTGATTGGATGTTTTATGGAGTCTAGAGAAAGCAACTAGAACACTTTATCATTGCGTTTTTTATCACAGAATAGTATAATAAGCCATCGGAGTTCTTATGGTTGATACACATACATTTCTTGAATTTCAAGCGCAAATTGAAAAGGTAAAATATCTAAAAAGAACGGGGTGGATCATTCGTTCGGTTCCGGGGGCTGAAACCGTTGCGGCACATTCTTGGCGGATGGCATGGATGGCCCTTTATAAAGAAAAAGAACTCAAAAATATGGGGGTGGATACAGATTGTGTCTTACACATGTGCTTGTTGCATGATGTGGGGGAATCCGTTGTGGGGGATATTATTCCCGAAATTCATCAAACAGGACGTGTTAAAATTTCGGCAGAAAGAAAACAAAAAATAGAAACACAAGCGGTAACGCTTTTGGCAGATAAGTATCATTTTCCTTTGTTAAAAACGGTTTTTGATTCTTATGAAGCACAAGAGAGTATGGAATCTAAGGTCGTGAAAAACTTGGATAAGTTGGATATGTTAATGCAAGCCTATGAATACAGCCGGGCTTATCCCCATTTGGCGCGGTTAAAGGAATTTATGGAATGTAATGAACAAGATGTGAATTTACCTTTATTTAAAAAAGATGTTGCGGAAATTAAATCACGTCAATTTGACCATAAATCAGGGGACAATCAGTTTGTTGATGCCCTGGAATCAGTGGGTGTGTTGAAACATCAAGTACATGATCCAACCGCATCGTCTATCCCCGATTATGATACTACGGCCGCTCATTTATTTCGGGCAGGCGTGATGGCCTTGTATTTTAAACCGGAATTAGAACGGGAAGATATTGCTTTTCATAAATTAATGCGTTCCCTAATTGAGGATAATAAAGATATTTCCCTTGGGGGGCAAATGGCATCAGATTTAAAACTTTTGGAAAATATTCATCAAGCGTATCATTACACAAAGCGTTATCCTAAAAATAACTTTTTAAAAACCTATATCCTAAAAAATCAAGAGAAAATCAAAACGCCTTTTTTGCAATCGTTTATTCCTGAACAGAAAAAATGTTCCCTGCTGTCTTTTAAAGAGAGGGAACATACGGCTTGACAATCGGACGAAGATAACGGCATACTAAAAGGGCAATAAAGGGGAGGACTATGAAAAACATTTTGACCTATATTTTTGTGTATGGCATTGTAAATATTTTGGCAACTTTGGCTTTTATAGCGTTATTTCATATTCCCTGTTTTACGGGGGATTTCTTTTATAAAGGATTGTTCTTTGTTTTTGTCGCGACCTTAGTTGCTATAGTACTGATGCATTTTTGTCAGAAAAAATGGGATGTGATAGACCTGAAAGATGTGGTGATGGAAGGAATCTGTTTTTATTGCCTGACATTATCTTATTTTATTGTGTTGCCTGTAACAGTGGAAAGGAGTATTTCGGTCCATATGTTGGGGTATATGGATCGACATCCAGATGAAGCATTTTCCCCCCTTGTTTTTGAACAAATTTTTTATAATGATTATGTGATAAAAAATCAAGCGATTCCTAAACGCTTTCAAGAACAAATCATGATAGGAACCCTTCAACGGGAACAAGGCAACACGTATCGTATTACCCCAAAAGGACAACGCTTGGTTAAATTATTTCGTTTCATTGATTGGATGTTTCACACGGGAACAAAAAATCTTTAGATATTCACTTATTCCCAAATTTTGATTTGGTCGTTTTCATAAATTTTACGTAATCCAAATGATGTCAGAATTTGATCTTCGTTATAGTTGCGATCTGTGTTCACAAAAATAAATTTATTACACTTTAATGTTTTGGCTGCTTCAATATCTTGCTGGGATAGATTTTTGTTAAAAATCCTGTCTGCAGCCTCAACAAAATTACGAGAATCTGGATGACAATATACTTGGGTTGATGGATAAGACATATAGCAAGATCGTCTTTCGGTTAAGACCGCAAATTCGGCATTTGCTTTTCCGATCCATGTGTTATGCATCCGCCAATCCCGAAAGATGTTATTCAAGAAATAATCTTTATGCCCTACATATCGTTGGATAGCGACAACACTTTCCGATGAAAGGGGGCGTATATAATTTTCGGTATATTTTTTAAGATAGGGAATACGAACAAAATAGATAGCTATGCCAACGATTACTATTTTAAGTCCCCAAGATTTAATGTCCCCGAAATAATATATAGCAAAAATCGTAAATAATTCAACAGTGACAAACACAGAACGCCACCCTAAATCGTTGCCGTGGATGGTGGATTGTAAACAGCAAGAAATGCATAATGATGCCAAAATACACCCATAAAAAATGGCATATTTTTTTAGGGTGGTGAAGTGTAAAAACTTGATATTGATCAAGTATAAAATTGGCATTTGTGATAATAAAAAGACAGTCCAAAAACCAACGAAGCGTTGGAATGGTGGGGCGTTTAGCCAGAAATAAATGTTCCACTTGATTGGGAATCCATGTCCATCGGTGGCCCCTAATTGAATCCATAAAAAGGGGCAGGAAAATAAAGCTACCCACCCCAACAATTTTAGGGCTTTTATGACAAAGTATCTTTTATCGGATTGTGTACATAACTTATACAGACAGAAAATACCTATCCCCCCAAAGGCCACTAAAAAGACGTATGGGGACATCCCCAACGCAATGGCTAATAACAAGGCGGGTAGAAAACTGTAAGTCATGTTTTTAGTGTGTATCCAAAATAAGGATAAAATTAATAAAGAACTAGCTAAGAATGTATTGGGTGTCCAAATCAATGTTTCTGTTAAAGAATCAATAGGATGCCCTATGAAGCTCCCGTCTATTTTTTTACTCATAAAGATAAACAGGAAACAACATAAAATTTCCCACCACGCACATTCTTTCTTTTTTAACAGGGCGACACTTCCTACGATTAGGGGTAACCCAATGAGGCATGTTAGCACTTCGCCGATTAATTCAGCTTCATATGCCGTGGTATGAAAGATAATTTTGATCGCGGCTAAAGGAACATAGTACAAAAAATAATAATAACTTTTATCAGGATTGGCACAAAATGGATTGGTAACTGGAATGCCAGATTGCGCGATGGCGGCAGTAAAAGCAGTTTTTATATGATCAAACAAAGGGGGAAAATGAAAAAAATCTGTTCCCAAAAAATGTGGATAAAGGATATGTAGGGTGTATAGCCCTACACAAGCCGACAACCCTAACGATAAATACGGTATAGGGGATAGGGGGATTTTCTTTTTCTTAGCCCAAAATAAACATCCCCCCAGCAGTGCTATAAAAACACCCAATAGCACAAAGAAATTTGTCGTTAAGTAAAACAATCCAAAAAAAATATAAGCAAAAACAGCATATCCGACAAGTGGCGCAAAATAACGGGAAAAATCTTGTTTAAAGAACCCTAAAATTGTTCCCCCAATGACGTATAAATAAAAATACATCAACCCTGGGATAAGTAAGATTAATCCTAAATTTAAGGTTGTCATTTTTTCCCTTTTTTATGAATCTTTTTGATATCTTAGCGTATTTTTAGGTGGTTATCAAGATAAGAAACATCAAATTCATTGACGGGGATAAAAGTTGGAATATACTTGAATATGTTTTAAATAGGAGGGAGCATGAATATTGAACAAGAAATAAAAAAAATCAAAGAACGCAATAAACGTGTGGAACAAGATAAAGCTTGGGAAACTAGTAAGACACGGAAAGTCAGTATCGCGCTATTAACCTATTTTGTGATGGTGTTGGTGATGTATTCCTTGAAAATGGATAGTCCTTTTATTGGGGCAATTATTCCGACTTTGGGCTTCACCCTCTCCACGTTCAGCCTTGATTTTATCAAGGAATATTGGAAGAAGATTTAACATAAGGGAGGGCAATTCTTATTGAAAGTCCGATTATCAAATAATCGGACTTTTTTATATGCAAAAAAATCTTGCATTTTAAAGAGCAATTTTTTATGATGGTTTTGTTGGGGTTGATGGCCCGATTTAGGTGTGAGAACCTAATATCCAGTAGCGTCTGCGAAAGACGATATTTTCGCCACCGGTTGTATGACTGGAAGGCGATAAAATAAGCTTTCAAAGTCAATATATCGCACAATAACTACTGGTATTGTTCTCAACTTCCAGTCGCCTTTCATCAGGGCGACTTGTTATTGAGAGGTACTATGAATAAAATAATAAAAAGTCTATTTTCCCCATTTTTAGAACATCTAGAAATAAATGATAAAAAGAAACTGAATATAGCTTTTTGTGTAAATGATGTTTATGCAGATAAAGTTGCAGTTGTTATGGCTTCTTTGTTGGAAAATAATCCCTATTCATTTTTTAATATTTATATTTTTTCTTCTGATTTGACAGAGAAAAATTTGATTAGATTAAATAAACTTCATTTAAAATATAGCAATTTTTCTATAAAAAAGATTAGTGTGGCAACTGAGAAATTTAATTCTTTGAAATTAAAAATAGATTATATAAGTATTGAAACATATTATCGTTACCTGATTGCGGATTTATTGCCTGATGTGGATAAAATTTTATATTTGGATGCTGATGTTATTATTCGGCGCGAGATAACTTCGTTCTACGACATTAATTTGGAAGGTTTGTATTTAGCTGGGGTGGAAGATTTATTTATAAAAGAGATAAATTATAGGCAGAAACTTGGATTCTCTGAAAATGAATTATATATTAATGCGGGCGTTTTATTAATGAATTTAGAGTATATGCGTGCCGACAAAATAGGAGAAAGGTTATTATTGGAAACACAAAGACTAGGGAATAAAATTGAATATCAGGATCAAGATGTTTTAAATCTTGTCTGTCGTGGGAAAATAAAACAGGTTGACAGTATATACAATTTTACTATTCAAAATATAAAGAAGGAAAAAAGAAAGCTAAAATATGCTTGTATTATTCATTATACAGGGAAGAAAAAACCATGGACTTCTAAAAAAGTAAGGCAACGAAATATTTGGAATTACTACAATAGAAAAATCTTAAAATGTTTAAATAAAAAAATTAAAGTTGGATTAATTATAAATGAATTTTTCGGAGGTGCTGGAACTGCTTTTGGGGGGTATGGTTTTTTAGCACGTAAATATATTGCTAAGTATATTCCTGATGCCGATATCCAAATTGATGTTTTATTGGGACGAGGAAGACAGCGTTGTTTTTTCGCTAAAAAATGGTCTGTAGATGGTGTAAATCTATATAAGTTGCCAAAGTTTCATCAATTGAGCCGTTGGTGGTTAAAATATCAAAATTATGATATCTATTTAAGCATTGAATTAACAACAGATTGGATTTTGCGACACGAAACAAACCCGAACAAAAAACTAATTTTATGGATACAAGATCCACGTCCAAAATCGGCTTGGGAAAATGTTATTAATACGATGCAATCTATCAAAGATCCCTGTTTTTATAATCAAAAAATTTGTAATATTGTCCATAAATGGGCTTTAAACAAACGTATTTATTTTGTGACACAAGGGGTGTCTCTAAATAAGCTGGCAATAGAATTATATGATTTACCCACAGAAACACCTATTCAATTATTGCCTAATCCGATTGAGATGGACTTGAACTATCAGTTTGATATAAGGAAAAAGAAAAAGCAAATTATTTTATTGGGGCGTTTAGAGGCTCAAAAAAGAGCTTGGCTCTTTTGTGAACTAGCTAAATGTATGCCGGAATATGAATTTTTAGTTTTGGGAAAATTCTTTCGTTATTCAAAGGATAATCATCTAATGCTTGATCCCTATATGAAAGGGGATATTCCTAATTTACAATTTATGGGACATGTGGAGGGAGATTTAAAAAAACAGTTGATTTCGGAATCTCGTCTGTTGTTAAGTACGGCTATTTGGGAAGGTATTCCGATTTCTTGGCTGGAAGCGCTTTCTTATGGAACGTTGATAGTATCAGATTTGGAAAGGGACGGATTAGTGGAACGATTTGGAAAATTTGTTGGAACGATTCTGGGGGATGGTTTTGATGGTGTAAACAAATTTATTCCTGCTATCAAAGAATTAATGGAAAATGATATTATGTATCAAGAAAAAGCCAAAAAAGCTATACAATATATTCGTCAAACACATAATATTTCTTGTTTTCAAAGGAATTTAAAAGAAATTATTTGGCAAGAAGTGAAAAAATAAATCAATTTTATTAACTTTTGTTTCGTAATTCTTTCCCCTAAAAAAACTAGGTGCATTTTCCTTAAAAAAAGTGTATACTTCCTGGTATGACACAAAAGGATAAAGAAACGGTTTTGGTGGGCCTAAGTGGCGGTGTGGATTCGGCCGTGGCGGCATGCTTGTTGAAAGACAAAGGCTATCACGTCATTGGGGCCACGATGTCTATTTGGGATAAAGGACGCTTTGTCAAAGATACGGCTTACAAAGATGCGTGCTTTTCCCCCCATGAAGAACAAGATATTGAAGGTGCCCGCAAAATTTGTGAAAAGATTGGCATCCCTTATCATGTGATTGATTGCACGGCGGCCTATCGGGCGGCGGTATTGGATAATTTTAAAAGTGAATACTTATCAGGACGTACCCCGAATCCATGTGTGATGTGTAATGTGCTAATTAAGTTTGGGGCTTTGCCACGGGCGGCGAAAGAGCAGGGGCTTACTTTTGATAAATTTGCAACGGGTCATTATGCACGGATTGCTTATAATGAGGGATTGGGGCGTTATCAATTGCGTCGGGCCAAGGATGCAAAAAAAGATCAAACTTATTTCTTGTATCGTTTGGGGCAAGATCAGCTTCAAAACATCCTGTTTCCGTTGGGGGATTTAACTAAAACCGAAGTGCGCGAATTGGCCCGGTCTTATGGCTTGGAGGTCAGTGAAAAACCCGAAAGTCAGGATTTTTATGCTGGTTCTATTGATGATCTGTTGGAAATGCCCCCGAAAAAAGGTCATTTCGTGGATAGGACGGGGAAAATTTTGGGGGAACACACGGGGGTATGGCATTTTACATTAGGGCAACGCAAAGGCCTTGGAATTAGTGCCCCCAAGCCCTTATATGTGATAGAACTTCGGCCAGAAACAAACGAGGTGGTTCTTGGATATCTAGAAGAGGGGCTAAAAGATAAAATTGCCTTAAACAACATGACATGGCTTTCCGTGCCATTTGAACAAAAAGACCAGGACGTGTATGTCAAGGTGCGTTCTACGCAAACACCAGTCAAAGCCATTTTGACCCCGAAAAATGAAACAGAAGGGGAAGTTTTCTTTTTTGAAAAACAAAAAAATCCCGCCCCGGGGCAATCAGCGGTATTGTATGACGAAGATGGCCTTGTTCTTGGGGGCGGAATTATTCAAAAATAGGGTCTTATTTTTTCAAGAATTTTTCAACTATTTTTAGGGCAATGGTATAATTTTTAGCAACGGACAATGTATGCCAATCAAGGCCGTTTTGTTGAAAAGCTTTGTGTAAGACCCGGCGAGGTTGTTTTCTGACATGGCATAAAATGACTTTTGTCCCGTCTTTTTTTAGCTTTTTGACTAAGTCCACCAATAACATAACCCCACTGGCATCAATCATCGGAACTTGGTTCATGCGCAAGATTAAGATCTTAGGGTGTAAGTCAACTCGCTTTAAAAAGGTGGAAACAGAGGCAACTCCCCCGAAGAATAAGGGGCCAGAAACACGCAATGTGGTCACCCCTTGGTCTTTAAGACGTTGGGTAATATTATTTCCCCCAACACGTTCTTTAGCAGTTTTTTCATCCATTTCTATACCGAATTCTTCGCTCATTCTGTGCATGAATAAAATACAGGATAAGACAACCCCGACAGAAATAGCGGTGTTTAAATCCACAAGAACAGTTAATCCCAATGTTAGCACTAAAATCAACTTGTCAGCCCCAATTGGGGATTTTAACATCAGCCAAATTTTATCCACGTTTAACATGTTCCACGCGACTAAGAGTAAAACAACTGCTAGACAACACAGTGGCATATACTTAGCAATTGGGGCAAAAATAAGCATGAATAACAACAAAAAGACAGATTGCATTATCCCAGATACCGGGGAATATGCATTGGCTTTGAAATTGGTGGCTGTCCTAGCAATCGCCCCAGTTGCGGGAATGCCGGTAAAAGGAATACAAGCAATATTCGCAATCCCTTGTGCGATAAGTTCAGCGTTTGGGTTATGATTATCCCCACTCATGCCGTCCACAACTTTTGCACTTAACAGAGATTCTAAGGCCGCTAAAAAAGCAACGGTTAAACCGCTTGGAACCATTTTAAAAAATAAATCTAAGCTAAAATCGGGTAGAGTAGGTTTTGGTAAAAAATGTGGCAAAGCCCCAAATTGAGAACCAATGGTTGTCACAGAAAGGTTCCCAATGGCTACAAGAGCAGTTGCCCCAACAACCCCCATTAACATGGCTGGCAATTTTGGAAAATATCGTTTTGTGGCAAAAATTAATACCGCCGTTAACAGGGACAGTAAAATCGTTTGCCCACTGAAAGTATTAAGGTGTGACAGATAAGCCCCCCATTTAGGGAAAAAATCGGTTGGAACGGTGTCTAATTCTAAACCGAATAATTCCTTGATTTGTGTGGAAATAAGCAAAACCCCAATGCCGGAAGTAAAACCGATAATGACAGGATAGGGGATATAGCGTACATACGACCCAAGACGTAAAACTCCCGCTAAAATCAATAGTAATCCCGCAATCAACATAGTCATAGCAAGGCCGGAAAATCCCGCTTGTTGTAAAATGGAAAAAATTACCACGACAAAAGCCCCTGTGGGACCCCCGATTTGATACCGAGATCCCCCTAAGGCAGATACTAAAAAGCCGGCAATAATGGCAGTGTAAAGCCCTTGGGCGGGGGACACCCCAGATGCAATGGCCAATGCCATGGACAGTGGAATAGAAACAACCGTTGTTGTTAAGCCCGCTAAACAATCATTTTTAAACTTTTGGGTTGAATAGCCTTTGGAAAGTACTTCAACAAGTTTTGGTGCAAACGGTGTGAGCAACCATTTACGTAATTTTTTTAGATAAGCCATAAAAATCTCCGATAAAAAAACTCTCATAAGGGAGTATAATATTAAAAAAAGCCACCTAAAAAGGTGGCTTTACATATAAAGCCGTATGTTTTAAACAGCAGAACCAGTTTTTTTACGTTGGAAGTTCGCAAAACGCTTGTTAAAGCTAGCGAGCCGTCCCCCAGTGTCAATCAAACGATGAACACCTGTCCAGGCGGGATGTACCAATGGATCAATGTCAAGACGAACCGTTTGCCCAGCTTTGCCCAGAGTTGAACGTGTTTTAAATTCTGTGCCGTCCGTCATTACAACGGTAATTTCATGATAATCTGGATGAATATCCTTTTTCATAATCTGCTCCTTTTTCAAAATAATTTTTCTTATCATAGCGCACTTTTTTTTAAAATGCAAGAAGTTTTTAAAAAAAAGTTAAAGGACGGAAAGAGGGGGAGTTGTTTCGTTTCTGTCTTGCTTCGTAAATTCGGGCGACGCTTCTCTTGCCCTCATTAACTTGCTACGGTCACTCGTTTTCTATGGCTCGCTTCGGGGTGTTTGCACTTCCTTGCTCGCACAAGAAAACTTCGCCAATTTCATAAAAAACAACCATTTCGGGTTGTTTTTTATTTCATTGCCTTTCGTCTGCGGGTCGAACCCCCTTTCTCGGGGGTTCTCATCCCCTGAATTTATGTTGTTTAAAAAAATGGCGGAAAGAGGGGGATTCGAACCCCCGATACAGGAAACCTGTATAACAGATTTCGAGTCTGCCGCATTCGACCACTCTGCCATCTTTCCGAGAATTACTATAATCTGTTTTGTTTAAAAAGTCTAGCGAAATCTGTTATTTTTTAAAAGCGCATGCTTTTAAAAACATCATTTTTTATTTGCAAGATAGTAAAAGGGATATATAATTACAAAAACTAATTGAAAGATTTTGTAAAACTGAAAGGGAAAAGATGAGATACACACATTCTGCAATTACATGGTTGAATCGGCAATATAAAGATGTTTTGTTGAAATGTTTTTACCTAAATATGGCGGCCTTAATGGTGGCCTTGCCAGCGCATGCAGGATTTATTGAAGATGTGGAAACAATGGCACCAGGATCCACCTTGAATATAGATGAGTATGAAACAGAAGATGATGGGGCTGTCCACGTTCTTAAAGGAACAACGGAAACCCCTTATTATCAGCTATCACCGGGGGATACTTCTGTATCCCAATTTGAAGGGTATCCAGTGATTAAAAAAACCGTTGGTGGGGGCGCATCGGGAACCTATACAATCACAGGGACTGGTCGGGATGACAGTCGGTTAGATGGAGGGTATAATATTGAAGAAGAAACCTATTCTGGGTATAGCCGATTGAGTGTTGTTTCGGGGCAAGATGTTACTTTGAAAGATTTAACGATTCAAAATTTTGCGGCCAGTTATGTCCCTAGTGAACGTAAAGAAGGGGATGAAAGAACTGATATTCTAAAATCGGGGGCCCCCGCCGCATATGACAGAGAACCGGTCATGGTTGGGACCTCTTACAGAGTTTATAAAAATGGGGGGGATAGCGATGATAAAATTGTTGTGATTCAAACATTCCCCACGGATGGTCACTTAAGGTATTATTTGCCATCAGTAATACAAGCAGGTGAAAAAATCCCTGACAATGCTTATGAATGGACGGGGACAGGGTTAAAGTCAGTGCCGGCTGGGGAAACCCCAGTGGCACGAACCATATTTACACGTTCTGAAGGTTCTGGGGTTAATTCAATAATCACGAATTCAGGAACGTTAAATTTAGAAAATGTAAGAATTGCAAATAATGAGTCTTCCTGGGGAACAACTGGATCTTATAGTCAGGATGTTAGAAATACAGGAACGGTAAATGTTGAAGATGATGTTATTGTCGGTATATTACGAAATGCACGGAATAATCTTTTAAATGGGGAAAATATTGCTATTTATTCACTGAGAAATGGAAGTGGGGCTAAAGCAGATTCTGGAACGATATTTCAGGTATCAACGATTTCTGGTGATGTTAGGGCAGAAAATGTTACTAATCCAAGTGGGTTTAACAGTGGCCTTTTAAAAGTAGAAAATGGTGGAAAATTGACAGCACGTTCCATAAACCAGAATAAGGTTACCATCGCCGAAGGAGGTACTGTTGTCTTACAACGTATGATTAAGGATCCTAGCAGTGGGTCGCATACGGCTTTAAATACAGGGAATACAGAAGGTTATAGTAAAAGGGTTTCGGTGGGTGTCCAGGGGGATCCTAGCCGTACAGAAACGGTTCAGTTGGATGTTGAAAATAAAGGGGATCTTAAAATTTACGCCAATTATGCAGATACGGATATTAATGCGACAATTTATGGAACAGGAACCACTCAGATTGAAGGAAAGGGAAAAGATGAGGGGGCTTATGCAACCACAGCTGACTTCTATGATGGGACTACACCTATTTCAAGTGGTTCTAATACAGCAAGAACTATAACGGTGGGAAGTTCTGCTAAGTTGCTTCAAGATGTTAATATGACCAAGGGAAATGCTAGCAGGGTTACATTGTCAGCATCAGGCAATTCTATTCGTAGCAAAGTTAATGCAGGGGAAGGTACTTTTGTCAAATTGACAGGGGGAATTTTGCAGACTTTGGAAACAGATACAGATTTGCATGCAGAATTGGAAAACCAACAGGAAGGAATTGCAACCTTAAAAGCGGGAACATATGCCCCTAAAATTACAGGGGATGGGTTGACACAAATTGCGGGGCAGGTTGTTAATGAATCAGCCACCATTGAAACGGATGTATCTGTTTTAAAAACAAGTACAACAGGAAGGACAGAGACGAGAGAAACAGAAAGTTCCGAAGAAGATATTGGGGATCGTACTTATAAAAGAACTGTAACGACCCAAACCAATACAGCTACAACGACGACTTCTCCAAAAAGTTTGGTAACGGATTTGGATAATTTAACAGCAACAACAGCTAGCAGTGCCAAAACGATTACCAATGATGGTTATTTGGTGGCGACGGGGGGAACCATCCGGCATTTGGCCGAAGGTGGAACAGGGACAGTTGTTGTTGCAGGGGATGTTGGAGAAGCCCAAACCATAGATCAAAACATTATTATTACTGGGGAAGATGAAACAGTGACTTGGAATGATTCTGTATCAACGACGGTTAAAACGACTGTAACCACTAAAACAGCTGTTTATGAAGATGATGCAGAGGTTGAATCTTATGAAGAAGTAGAAACGACCGAAACAACAACAGAAAGTACAGGAACAAAGCGCACAATTACTGGTTTATCGGCGGGGACATTAACAGCGGATCTTTCTGATTTGACGGGGAATATTACCAATAATGGAACGTTAAATGTGACAGGTGATTTGACCCGTGGGGTGGATGCTGGAACAGGGCGGACAGTGTTGCAAGATACTGTGACGGCTGTGGCTGAGGATGTCACGATTGCTGGAACCCTTGATTTGAACGGGAAGACAGTGAATATGCAAGACAGCGATTTGTCTTCGGCGAATCCCCCGTATGTTTATGATGATACCGTAGATCCATCCTATCAAACAGTGACGGTTGATCATTTAGCCGGTGATGGGAATATGAAGATTGATGTAGATATGACCCCGAATTCTGGAAAGGCCACGGATGCGGATAAAATTGTCATTGCAAATGGGGCATCTAATGATGCGGAGGTTGTTTTAACATCCATAAATGTGAAAAATCCGGATGCTTTGACAGAAGGGACATATAACGATTATGTGACCTTTATTGGGAAGACGGGAACAGGAACCCTAACGGGGATCAATACCTATGTTGGTGGTAAAACGGATGGCAGTTCAATTGCTGTTCCTTCGGCGATTACTTATACAGATTCAGGGCTTAGATATACGTTTACAGCGGGATCTACCGGAAAGGCAAATGTGACGGTGGCATCTTCCACGGTAACTTTACCTGAATTTATTCAAAGAAATTTTGGGACAGAACCTGTTACGGATACCTATTCAATAAATAATGACATTACTTTAGATGAAGGGATTGGGACAACCTATCGTGAAGGAACCGAAAGTAAAGAGCTGAGTGTTTTTGTGAATAATGGCAGTGTAATTACAGCAAATGCAAGTGACTCAGCAGGGTTTACGGTGGCTTCAGATTATACGTTGAACTTACAAGGGGAAGACGAATCCGATGGGACAATGACCGGTTTTGATACAGCCCTAACAGTTAATGAAGGGGGCAGTGCCAATGTTGCTAATATGATCTTTACAGATAATACAAAAGACATTGAAAATGCCGGTGATTTAGCCTTGGCTGATGTGACGGCTGATACAGTAGAAAATGAAAGCGATTTATCCTTGTCTGGCACGAATGAAATAGCAAGTATTACTGGTCAAGGGAAAACAACTGTGACAGGTGGTACATCTACGGTTGCTGAATTGGAACAAAAAACGGTTGAAGTTGGTTCTGGGGCTACATTAAGTACGGATATTTCTAAGCTATCGGTGACAGATGATATTGCGAATGCGGGAACGTTGCGTTTAACAGGAACCGGTACATTGAATAATATGGTAGATGGTGGAACGGTTCAAATTGCAGAGGGTAAAGTTTCCACGAATGCTGATAATATTACGGGGGATGTAGAAGTTGAGACAACAGGAACCTATGATATTACAGGTGGAACGATTGCAAATAGCGTTTCTGGTGGCAGTACAGAAATTTCAGGTAATAATGTTGCGATTGTAGATACAGCTGATCTATCTGGAACAAATACAACAATCACAGGTTCGTTGGATGTAGGGACAAGTAATGCAACCCTTGGGAATACAACGATAAATGGGACTGTTAAGATGGAGTTAACCCAGATTGCGGCAGATTCTGATCAATATGAAGGGGGACACTTAAACGTTCAAGATCTTACGTTTGGGGATTCGTCTAAGTTATCTTTGACAGTGGCACAAGGTCTTTTGCAAAATAAGGAATCGACAGCTGGGCTAGACTTGATTACAGCTTCTGGTACCGACAGCAGAACGACAACGGGCAAGGACTTTGCAGAGATGTTTGAAAAGAACAATCGCTATGATGTGACTGCTCAAGAAGATGGAAGTGGAAATAAGACTGGAAAATACGTTATTTCAATGTCTTCTTCCCCGTCGGATATCGTAGATGAATACGGTGGCAATCGGAATAATCGTCATACGGCCGAAGGATGGGATAAAGTAAGGACGACAAGTGGAACAGTTGCCACAGTTGCAGAAGAACTCAATGAATTATCGCAACATGATGGTCGGGGGTATGTAAATGCGTTAACGGCTTTGGCCCCCACAGATACAATCATCCACGTGGCTATGACGCAAGATACGAATAATGCTATTAGTGATCAAGTGAATGAACGCTTGAAAGCTAAACAAGGTCGTAGTGGTGGGGATCGTACCATAGATCGTAACAGCGCTTGGGGACAAGTTGCTTACCGTCATGCACGCCAGGATTCAGCTCATGAACATGCAGGTTTTAGCGCTGATACCTATGCGGCGACATTTGGTATGGATGGGAAAATGGATCAAAATACACTGATTGGACTTGGGTATTCAACGGGTGACATTAATGCCAATTCCAAAGGGCGTAGATTTGATGCCAATACCCATACGTTGTTTGCTTATGGGAAATATCAACCGGATAATTGGTATGTGCGGGGGATGGTGGATTATGGCTATGCCGAATATAAGGAAAGGGTCAAAGTGGCTAGTGTCCAGAATACCGCAAGCTATAATATCCAGAATTTTGGGGCCAGAGCATATGTCGGGTATGATTATGATAATGGTGTAACCCCAGAAGTTGGATTAGAAGCCACGCATATTAAACGGCAAAATTATACAGATGATATTGGTCAACATGTGAATCAACATAGTGTGAATCTTGTGACGGCCAAAGCAGATGTACAATATGCTAAGACTTATAACAAAGGATGTTACTTGTTTAAACCGAAAGCTCATGTGGGTGTTTCCTATGATCTTATCAGTGATAATGCCTATGCAACGGTCAGGGTTGGTGGAATTCCTTATCAAATTTGGGCTCATCGGTTGAACCGGTTTGGAACAACGGCTGGGGTAGGGGCAGATATCATCTTTGATAACTGGACATTTACAGCCACCTATGATGCAGGATTGCGGTCTAATTACCTTGAACAATCTGGATGGTTAAAGGCCAAATATTCGTTCTAGTTCATACTTAAAAGTAAAAGCCCCCTTCATTGGGGGCTTTTTTCTTACAAAAACGGCCTTAAAAAAAGGCCGTTTTCTTTTCCTTGGAGGGAAAAACTTGTTTATTCTTTTTCTTCAGTTTGCCGCATCAGATCTTCTACGCCTTTTTTGATTTGGGCGCATAAATCATGTCTGGCCATACTAATAGCACGATTGACGGCACACGCAAATGAAAAAGCATCAGACCCCCCGTGGCTTTTTACTGAAATACCATTTAAGCCCACAAACATTGCCCCGTTATATTGCCGGGGATCGGTTTCTTTTTTCAAAATTTTGAAAGTGGGGAGAGCTAACAAAAAGATCAATTTGCTGAACAAAGACCGTTTTGCTAAGCGTTTAATTGTACCAGATACCATTTTAACGGTACCTTCCAACGTTTTTAAAGCAACGTTTCCAGAAAATCCATCTGTGACGATGACATCTGTGGTGCCTTTGCCAATGTCGTTTCCTTCCACAAACCCATAAAAATTTACGGATTCGTCTAAAGTTTTTAAGACAGAAGCGGCTTCTTTAATTTCATCCCGACCTTTGGTATCTTCTGAGCCAATGTTAAGCAACCCTACCGAAGGACGTTCTTTTTTAAACAGAATGCGATAAAGGGCTGTTCCAATAATGGAAAATTCCACTAAATTTTGGGAATTACATTGGGCATTAGCCCCTAAATCCATGACAACTGCTGGTGTTTGTAATGTCGGAATTACGGCCGCAATCGCAGGCCGATCAATTCCCGAAACCGTTCCAAGGCAAATTTTGCTAATAGCCATTAAGGCCCCTGTATTGCCTGCTGAAACCACCGCTTCGGCATAACCGTTTCTAACGGCCATAATTGCTTTAAACATACTGGATTCTCGGCCGTTGCGGATGGCCGCTGATGGTTTATCATCGGCCTTAATCACATCCGTTGTGGCGTGGATTTTGAATTTATCGGGATTGAGTTTATACTGTTTAACCAAGGGAATCAATTTGTCTTCATTCCCGTAAATCAAAAAGAAAACGTTTTCTTCTTTCTTTAGAACTTGGGCAAGCCCTTCAATGACAATGTCTGGGGCATTATCCCCCCCCATTGCATCAATTGCGACCACCGTTGTTTTTGCCATAAATCCCCCTTTAAATGAAGGAAACCATAGAGATTATTTCTCTATGGCTTCTTTTTCTTGGACAATGACCTGTTTCTTATTATAGAACCCACAACTAGGGCACACATGATGAGGACGTGTCAATTCGCCACACTTAGGGCATTCAGTATAAACACTTGCCGTTAGCGCATCATGTGTCCGGCGCAGATCGCGTCTGGATTTAGATACTTTCTTCTTAGGTACTGCCATTTTGACCTCTCTTTCTAAAATAAAACCTTATTTATCCGCAGATTCTTTTTTGGGTTGTTCCGCAGATTCCTTTTTGGCTTGTTCTGCTTTATGTTCTTTCTTTAATGCTTTTGCATCTTCGTTAGAACGTGCAATGATAACTTGGATAGATTGAACAACTTCTGGGTGTAAAACGACATTAACATCAAAAATACCGATGTTTTTGTATGGTTGCTTTAAATCCACCTGAGAACGTTCAATTTTAAAGCCAGTATCTTCTGCGGCCATGCAGATATCGCGGGCCGTGACAGAACCGTAAAGTTGCCCATTTTCGGCGGCTTGCCGAACGACAATAACCGATAAACCTTTCAGTTTTTCGGAAATCTTCTTGGCATCTTCTTTCAATTTCAGGTTATAGGCTTCATATTCCTTTTTCTTTTCTTCAAAAAGGGCCAAGTTAGCTTTTGTTTTCCGTAAAGCCTTTTTCTGGGGTAATAAGAAGTTTCGGGCATAACCGTTTTTAACGTCCACAACATCCCCTAAAAAACCAAGCTTATCAATATGTTCTAATAAAATAACTTCCATAGGGTTCCTCCTTCTTATTCCGCATCAACATAAGGTAATAAGGCCAAGAAGCGTGCCCGCCGGATGGCTTTGGCAAGTTCTCGTTGATGCTTGGCGCAGGTTGCAGAAATACGGGAAGGAATAATCCGTCCACGTTCGGTAATAAAGCGACCCAATAATTTTGTGTCTTTATAATCAACCACTAAGGTTTTATCTGCACAAAAAGGACAAGCTTTCTTGTGGTGTCCACCACCAATTTTTGTTTCAGCCATGATTAAACCTCCTCTGATGTAAACGGTGTTTCTAAATCTGCTTTACGGCTTTTATCCATCATGACAGATGGTTTATCGCTTAAAGCATCCACTTTGATGGTCAAAGATCTTAGAACATCTTCATCAAAGCGCATTAGCCGTTCCATTTCAATAATGGTAGTCCCTGGGGCCTCAATATTCAAAAGAGTGTAATATCCCTTTTTGTTCTTTTTGATTTTGTAGGCAAAAGTACGCAAACCCCAATTTTCGGTTCTAACGACTTTGCCACCGTCTTTTTCAACGACACCGATGTATTTTTTAATGACTTCATCGGTCTTGGCGGGTGTTAAATCCTGCCGTGTGATGACCACACTTTCATAAAATGGCATGTAATACTCCTTTTGGATTTCCTCACTTTTCAATTTCTAACACGTTCCCCTCATGGGAAAATGCCCCGAAAAGCATAGCCCCCGCTTGCCACAGCAAGGGCAAGGTTATAAACCGCCTGTTAGTATACACGGTTTTAATGTACTTTGCAAGCTTTTTTTTATTCTTCTTCAATCTTTCGCAAAGAAAAGGCAATTTCCCCGTCTTCTGTGTTTTGAACCCGGGTATCTTCAGGCAACACGGGAACGAAGCTGAACTGAGATGCTAAGACCTGCGATTGGATATAGTCAGCATACTGGGTTAAGGCCTCTTTTACCTGTGCTGAATCCGTCCGATAGAATAGGCGAATCCGATCTGATACATCAAAATCTTGCTGTTTGCGTTCATCTTGAACCATTCGTACGAAATCCCTAGCAATCCCTTCTTTTTCAAGATCTGGGGATACCACCACATCTAGTTGTACCACGGCCGTGTTATCAGGCAGAGCCTCCCCGGCAATTCCGTCTTTTAAGACAAGGCGCATTTCATATTCTTCTTGGAACAAGATCTGATCGGCAATTTTTAAGGTGCCATCTTGTTGTATCGCCCAATCTGTTCCCTTAGAGGCCGCCATAATATCTTTCATGTGTGCCCCAAGACGTTTGCCAATAAGGGGTGTTTTTAAATATAAGAATTGCGTTGCGACATCATCAAAACGATCAGATAAAATGATATCTTTGACGTTGACTTCATCCATTAAAAGTTCTTTAAAGTCCACAAGGGTATGGGCCTTTTCCCCAGAAAGGGTTAAAGTCTGTAAGGGCAGGCGATTCCGTAATTTATGTTGTTCCCGAATCGCTTTGGCCACTGATGATACCGCCCGTACAAGATCCATTTGTTCTACAAGCTCTTTGGCATTTGGGAATTCGTCAAAAGCGGGATAATTTTGTAAATGGACTGATTCTTCCCCTGTCAAATTCTTGTAAATATAATCCGTCATGAATGGCATTAAGGGGGCAATAGCTTGACAGACCGTAACCAAAACTGTGTACAATGTATCAAAGGCCCCTGTATCTGAACCATCCCAAAAACGAATACGTGATCGCCGGATGTACCAGTTGTTTAAAATATCTAAGAAAATTTCCACATCTTCACAGGCTTTGCTGAGGTTATAAGCTTCAAGTTCTTCTTTAACATTTTTAACCAACTTGCCTAATTTTGTTAAAATATAGGTATCTAACATATCAGATCCCGTTTTGGTCATGTTTGCATGCAATCCTTCGGCATTCGCATACAAACAGAAAAAGTAAAAGGCATTCCATAAGGGAATTAATGCTTTTCTAGCGGCCTTAGTTACTTCTTTCCCTTCGGCGTCAATAGCAACGTTGCCGCCCGATACCACCGAAGACGATAATAGGAACCATCTGAGGGCATCCGAGCCCGTTGTTTTTAAAAGCTCATCTGGATCTGGGTAGTTCTTAAGACGTTTAGAAAGTTTTTGTCCCCCCTCGCCCATAATCAATCCTGTACAAACACAGCTCTTAAAAGCGGGTTTATGCATCAAGGCCGTTCCCAAGACATGCAACGTATAGAACCATCCCCGGGTTTGATCTAGGGCCTCCACAATAAAATCAGCTGGAAAATGATTTTCAAACCACTCTTTGTTTTCAAAAGGATAGTGGACTTGAGCTTCTGGCATTGATCCTGATTCAAACCAACAGTCAAACACATCATCAATCCGGCGCATCATGGTCTTTCCACTGGGATCATCTGGATTAGGATAAACGACGGTATCAATAAATGGCCGGTGTAAATCGGTAATTTCCGTATGAGAGGCGGTTTCTAAATCCTTAATAGATCCAAACACATCCACCCGTGGAAAAGCGGGATTATCCGATTTCCACACTGGAATAGGGGCCCCCCAGAAGCGGTTTCGGGAAATAGACCAATCCCTTGCCCCTTCAAGCCACTTACCAAAACGTCCATCTTTAATGTAATCAGGAACCCAAGTAATGTCTTGATTGAGTTTTACCATTTCATCACGAAGATCTGTTACCTTGACAAACCATCCCCGCATAGGTTTGTAAATAATGGGTTCATCTGTCCTCCAACAATGGGGATAGCTGTGAACAATTTGTTCTTTTTTTGCCAATTTCCCGTCAGCCTTTAATTGGGCAATAATCGGTTCATTGGTATCAAAAATCAATTGTCCTTTATAATCATCAATTTCGTCTGTAAAACGACCGGCTTGATCTACAGGTACAGGACAAAAACTTGAAAAATCAGGTAGAATGTTTTTCATTAATTCAAAATCATCTACCCCAAAAGGTGCCAAATGGACAATACCTGTCCCGTCTTCATCTGTAACAAAATCAGCCGCTACAATTTTAAAGCACCCCTTATCTTTTAAGGATGCATAATAGGGAAATAGGGGCTCATAAGAAAGTCCAACCAAATCTTTTCCTTTTAAAGTCCCTACTTGTTTGGCGTTTTGTAATTGTTGTTTATAAGCCCCTGTACGGGATTGGGCCAAGATATATTGCTGACCATCTTCTTCCATAATGACATAGTCCATATCTTCCCCAACAGCAAGCATCAAGTTAGTAGGAAGTGTCCAGGGTGTGGTTGTCCATGCCAAAATATGGCGGCCATCTGCTAACTTAAAGATAATGGTAACCGCTGTATCTGTTCTATCCCGATAAGCCCCTGGCTGATTGAGTTCAAAATTGGATAACAATGATTGTGCTGCCCAAGAATAGGGTTGAACGCGGTAATCTTCATACACAAGACCTTTATCATAAAGTTCCTTAAAATTATGAAGAACGGATTCCATAAAGGACAGATCCATTGTTTTATATTCGGCATCAAAATCTACCCAACGGCCCATGCGTTTGAATAGGTGGCGCCAGATACCAGAGTATTTTAAGACATCTTGCCGACAAAAATCGTTAAACTTATCAATCCCATATTCCATGATGGCTTTATGACCAGAAACGCCAAGTTCTTTTTCGGCCGCCATTTCGGCAGGAAGCCCATGGCAATCCCATCCAAGGCGGCGTTCTACCCGTTTGCCGAGCATCGTTTGAAAGCGCGCCACCGTATCTTTGACATAAGACACCATAATATGCCCATAGTGCGGGGTGCCGTTGGCAAATGGGGGGCCATCGTAAAAAACGAAATCAGGGGAACCGTCTCGCATTTGAACGGATTTTTGAAAGGTATTGTTTTGTTCCCAGAAGCTTAAAATTTCGCTTTCCATTTTTGGAAAATCGGCCTTAGCCGCTAAAACGGGATAATATTTTTGCTTTTCTGTCATGAAATCCATCCTTTTTTTACTAACGGGGGCAGTATAACGTGTTTCAAATAAAAAGACAAGAAATAAAAAGAGAAAAGATTTCAAAAAAAATCATGGACTTTTTAAAAAAAACATGCTAAACCGAAAAACAGTCATTATTTTATTACAGGAGGATTTTTTTTATGGCACTAGTTAGTTTACGGCAATTGTTAGATGATGCAGCTGAACATGGGTACGGGATTCCCGCATTTAATGTAAATAATATGGAACAAGTTTTGGCTATTTTAGGGGCGGCCGATGAAATGAATGCCCCCGTAATTATTCAAGCTAGTAAGGGGGCTAGGGCGTATGCTAATGATGCGGTGTTAAAGCACCTAATGCAAAGTGCCGTAGAAATGTATCCGGATTTGCCGATTTGCGTACATCAAGACCATGGTTCTTCCACAGAAATTTGTTATTCGGCGATGATGAACGGTTTTACGTCCGTGATGATGGATGGGTCATTGCAAGCGGATGGAAAGACCCCTGCATCGGTGGACTATAATATCCAAGTAACCAAAGATGTTGCCACGGTGGCCCATGCTGTTGGGGTTTCTGTAGAAGGGGAATTGGGTTGTATCGGTTCTTTAGAAACTGGAAAAGGGGATAAAGAAGATGGTCATGGTTTTGAAGGAAAATTGGATAAGTCAAAATTACTGACTGATCCCGATGAGGCGGTGCGTTTTGTTAAAGAAACCGAAGTAGATGCGTTGGCAGTGGCTATTGGGACATCCCACGGGGCTTATAAGTTTACGCGTAAGCCAGATGGCGCGATTTTATCTATTGATACCATTAAAAAGATTCATGCGAAATTACCAAATACACATTTGGTGATGCATGGATCGTCGTCGGTGCCACAAGATTTGCAGGATATTATTAATGCCTATGGTGGTAAGATGCCACAAACCTATGGGGTGCCGGTGCCTGAAATCCAAGAAGCGATTAAGCATGGGGTTCGTAAAGTAAATGTGGATACGGATTTAAGAATGGCTATGACTGGGGCGATCAGAAAATGCTTTACGGAAAATCCGGCCGAATTTGATCCGCGAAAGTATTTAAAACCGGCCATTGAAGCGATGAAAAAAGTGTGTATGGCGCGCTATACGGAATTTGGGGCGGCAGGACAAGCTGGGCATATTAAGCCGATTGCCTTGGCTAAAATGGCGGCCCGCTATAAAAGTCGGGAATTAGCACCGGAAATTAATTAAAGGGGGAAACATGTTTAAATTTCTTAGAAATTTGATTTTATTATTGTTATCGCTGATCATTATCGCCTTGATAGCTTTATATTTTTATCTAGGGGCCGTTATTAAGTATGGGGTTGAAAAATTTGTACCCCCTATTACTGGAACACCTGTTACGGTTGGAAATGTTGATATTTCTTTGACACAAGGAACAGCAACAGTTCAAAATTTGGCAGTGGGTAATCCTAAGGGCTTTTCCATCCCGAACGCTTTTTCTTTGGGGCGGATTACGGTTAGTGTGGATTTAAAATCCTTGCTGACGGATAAGATTATTGTGAAACAAGTCTTGATTTCTAAGCCGGTTGCTAGTGTGGAATTATCAGGTGGCCGGATGAACTTGACCACGATTAATGATAATGTCCAAAAGTTTATTTCTTCTGGGGCGACGGAACCAGCTAAACCTGAAGCTAAGACAGAATCTAAATCTCAAAAAACGGTTGTGATTCGGGATTTGCGCTTTACAGATGGGGCGTTGCAACTTGGGGCGTTGGGTAAATCCATAGAAGTACCTTTGCCGGATATTTCTAAACAAAATATCGGGGAAAAATCCAATAAAACCGTGGCACAGAGTATCGCAGAAGTGCTGTCCGTCTTTTCACTTGAAAGCGTGACAGCGGCGGGTAAATCCATCGTGAATTTAGGGAAAGAAACTATTCAAGGTGGAATAGATGCGGCCAAAGGCGCTGCCGATACGGTAACGAACTCTGTTTCCAGTGGGGTGGATTCCGTGAAGGGGGGCGTGAATTCCGTGAAAGATAGCGTTAAATCTTTAAAGAATCTGTTCTAAAAGGAAGATAAACATAAAACACCCCCTTTTATCCAAAGGGGGTGTTTGTTTTAGGCCAGTGTCCGGCCAGCATTGATATGTGTGCGCCGGATTAAGCCTTTTGGGGGAACAGGTGGTTCTACTTGTGTTGTGGGGTGCCCATTTTCAGGTTGCGCCGCCACTTGCCGAGGTTTGACCGGTTCCGCAGTTGTATCTGTGGATACTTCTTTTTCCCTCAAAAAATGTTGCCGCCAAGGAGAGATAGTTAGTTTTTCGGATTTATCGGCTTCGTTCTGCATTTCTTGGGGTTCCAAATCGGGTTGGGCTGATTTGCCTTTGAGCTGTTCCAATTGCCTAGAAAGGAAATCCGTGCCTTCTTTTTCTTGTTCGGGCAGATTTTGTTTTTCCTCATCCTTTGGGGGAACAGGTTCTGGCGTTCCCATTTTTACCAATTCGTCTTTGATTTCGTTTAATTTGGATTCCAAAGTGTGGACAGCGTTTTCAAGGATTTCCTGAGCTTTATATAATTCGGAAATTTTTAGGTTTTGAACCTGCATTTCCTGTTGGGGTAGGGTTTTCTTTTCGACATCCTGCGCTTCGGAAACCGAGGGTGTTTTTTCATCGTTCATAGGGCCCTCCTTTTTCTGTAAAATCAGTGTAGCATAAAATTGTCTATTTGTCAAGATGTCTTTGTGGAATTTGGGGGGCTCAAGCCTTTTAAAAAACGATGTAAAAACAAGGGGTTAAAAACAGGTAAAAAAAATCCCAAAAAAGCACATTTTTTTGTATCTTTTTTTAAAAAAATGAGGTAGGATACCCTTGTTTTTAGTTATTACGTCATAAGGATAAATGAAATGAAAATTACAGTTGAACGTACCTTGCTTTTAAAAGCACTTTCCCATGCCCAAAGTATTGTTGAAAAACGCCAGACTATTCCTATTTTGGCGAACGTTTTGTTGCTTGCCGAAGGGGATATGTTGATTTTACGGGCTACGGATAGTGAGCTTGAAATTTCGGAACAAATTGCAGCTTCTGTGGAAGACAGCGGCTCTGTCACGGCGCCGGCTAGAAAGCTTTATGAAATTGTCAATAAATTGCCGGATGGATCGCAAGTGAATTTAGTGTTATCGGAAAACAAAGCACAAGTAACGGTCAGCTGTGGACGATCTCGGTTTTCTTTGCCAACTTTAACGGCCGAAGAATTTCCAACAATGACACAGGCTGATATGCCGACCCGTTTTACGTTGGCGTCTTCGGAATTGTTGTATTTGATTAATAACACAAGTTTTGCCGTTTCTGTGGAAGAAACGCGGTATAATTTGAACGGGATTTATGTGCATGCTCATACGGTTGAAGGGGCGAACGTGCTTCGGGCAGTGGCAACCGATGGACACCGCCTCGCCTGTGCAGATGTATCTTTGCCGGATGGGGCGGCGGATATGGCGGGAATTATTATCCCCCGAAAGACCATTGCTGAAGTATCTAAATTGGTTTCAGGTACAGAAAATCCGGTAGAAATTGCGGCCTCATCCCAACAAATTTGTTTTAAAATTGGGGATGTTGTGTTGGTGTCACGTTTAATTGATGGGCAATATCCAGATTATGAAAAAGTGATTCCCACCAGCAATGATAAAGTGATGGAGGTTGAAGCCGATGCTTTGGCCACGGTCATTGAACGGGTATCTGTGGTTTCTGAAAAGACCCGTGGGGTCAAAATTATGTTGCAAAAGAATTTGTTGAAGGCCTATATGACGAACCCTGACGAAGGAACCGCCGAAGACGAAGTTGAAGTGGCCTATGAAGGGGAAGATTTTGAAACAGGTTTTAATTTCAGATACTTACTTGATATTCTTAATCAATTAAAAGGTACTGTGGTTCAAGTATCTTTCTTAGAAATGGCGTCGCCGATTGTCTTGAAAGATGCCAAAAAGGCCGGTGTTTTGTTTGTCTTGATGCCGATGCGGGTGTAATAAGGGGGCCCATGTCCATCAAAAAAACGGGGGTTGCGCGTTTAAAGTTGACGCATTTTAGATCGTACCAGAACTTGGATTTAGGGGTGGATACGTCTTTGTGTCCTGTGGTATTGACTGGGCCAAACGGGATTGGCAAGACAAATGTCTTAGAGGCCGTCTCTTTTTTGGCCCCAGGGCGGGGATTACGATCGGCGCGTTTGATGGATGTTGCCCATCAAGATGGGGCTGGGGATAAGACTTGGTCGGTGGTATCGTCTTTGACGTGTGGAGATTTTGAAACGCAAGTGGGGACGGGGATAACCTTAGACAGTGATCGCCGGCAAGTTAAAATAGACGGTAAGTCCACATCCAAGCAAGCGGCTTTGGGGGAAGTGGCACGGATTTTATGGCTAACCCCGGCTCAAGACAGGTTGTTTTCGGGGGAACCGGTGGCTAGACGTCGGTTTTTAGATCGTCTTGTTCAGGCGTTTGACCCCGAACATGCAGGGCGTCTTTCTAGTTATGGGGCGGCTTTGAAAGAATGGACATGTTTGTTAAAGGAAGGGCGTTTTGATGAAGCGTGGCTCGGTGCTTTGGAACGGCAAATTGTGGCATCCGGTGTATCCCTTGCGGCTTCCCGACAAGAGGTTGTAGATCGTATTACCCCGTATTTACAAAAGGAAAAGGGGCTAGATTTTCCTGTGGCTGAATTGAAATTAACGGGGATGTTGGAAGAAAAATTATGGCAAGAATCGGCTGTTTGGGTAGAAGAATTTTTTGCCGATTATTTACGGCGGTCGCGGTCAGCCTGTGCTAGGGGGCAAAACGTGGCTGGGGCGCATACGTCTGATTTTTCTGTTGTCTATCAGCAAAAGGGGCGAGAGGCTTCTTTAGCGTCCTCTGGCGAACAAAAAGCTTTGCTTATCTCATTGATTTTAGCGGAAGTTTCGGCATTGGTGGCGGAACAAGGTATTGGACCGATTTTGCTGCTAGATGAAGTGACGGCACACTTGGATGATCGTCGGCGTACGGATTTAATGGGACGATTAAAGGATTTGCCGGCGCAAGTTTGGATGACAGGGTCAGAACCAGATCATTTTAAGGCATTAGGGGCAAATAAGTGCTTGTATGATGTTGAACAATTTTATTTAAAGAAAGTGGCATAACGAAAGGAAATGAAATGACACAGGAATATAATGCGGAATCAATTAAGGTCTTACGGGGGTTAGATGCGGTTAGAAAACGTCCTGGGATGTATATTGGGGACACAGATGATGGTACAGGGCTTCACCACATGGTGTATGAAGTGTTGGACAATTCTATTGATGAAGCGTTAGCCGGCTATTGCGATAAAGTAGATGTGATTTTAAATCCGGACGGCAGTGCCACCATTACCGATGACGGACGGGGGATTCCAACGGGAATTCATAAAGAAGAAGGGGTGTCCGCCGCCGAAGTTATTATGACTCAATTGCATGCTGGGGGTAAGTTTGATAACAATTCTTATAAAGTTTCTGGTGGGTTGCACGGGGTAGGGGTATCTGTGGTGAACGCCTTATCCGATTGGTTGGAATTAAGAATTTGGCGGGATGACAAGGAACATTATGCGCGGTTTGAAAACGGGGTGACGGTGGAACATTTGCGCGTGGTGGGGCCTGCCCCAGGGCGTCATGGAACGGCGGTTACTTTCCACCCATCTACGGAAACGTTTAAAAACATTGTCTTTGATTTTGCAACCTTGGAACACCGGATTCGGGAACTAGCATTTTTGAATTCTGGGGTGCATTTGGGCCTCACAGATAACCGGACATCGGAACCAAAATACACAGAATTTAAGTATGAAGGGGGGATAGAGGCGTTTGTGCGTTATTTGAATACGTCTAAGAACTCTTTGCAAGGGGCCCCGTTTGATATTTCTGGCGAAAAAGATGGGATAACGGTAGAGGCCGCCTTTGAATGGACAGATGGATATCATGAAACGTGTTTATGCTTTACAAATAATATTCCGCAACGGGATGGGGGAACGCACCTTGCGGGGTTGCGATCGGCCCTAACAAGAACGATTAACAACTATGCAATGGCCTCGGGTCTTCTAAAAAAAGAAAAAGTAGAACTGGCAGGGGAAGATATGCGTGAAGGCTTAACCGTGGTGTTATCGGTAAAGGTGCCAGATCCGAAATTTTCATCTCAGACCAAAGATAAATTGGTATCGTCCGAAGTACGTCCTGTCGTTGAAAACGTAATTGCGGACAAATTGGAACAATGGTTGGAAGAACACCCGAATGAAGCCAAGAATATTATTGGGAAAGTAGTGGAAGCGGCGGCGGCTCGTGAAGCGGCCCGGCGGGCTAGGGATTTAACCCGGCGTAAAGGGGTGCTGGATATTGCCTCACTTCCTGGAAAATTAGCCGATTGTCAAAACAAAGACCCGGCCGAATCTGAAATTTTTATTGTGGAAGGGGATTCGGCTGGTGGTTCTGCTAAACAAGGACGCAATCGGTTGAATCAAGCAATTTTACCACTTCGGGGAAAGATTTTGAATGTGGAACGGGCGCGGTTTGACCGGATGTTGTCTTCGGCAGAAATTGGAACGTTGGTGACGGCCTTAGGCACCGGCATTGGTAAAGATGATTTTAATATTGATAAAATTCGGTATCATAAAATCATTATCATGACCGATGCTGATGTGGATGGGGCGCATATCAGAACGTTGCTTTTGACTTTCTTCTTTCGGCAAATGCCCGAAATTATTGAAAAAGGATATCTGTATATTGCACAGCCCCCCTTGTATCGGGCCAAACGTGGTAATTCCGAAATTTACCTAAAGGATGATAAGGAATTAGAAGATTATTTAATCCAAAATGGGACGTCAGATGCGTGTTTGATTACGGCCGACGGTCGGCAGATTGCGGGGAACGATTTAATTGATTGTATTGAAGGGGCACGTCAAGCCCGGCACTTGATCTTGTCTATGGCCAAGCGTATCCCGTATAAGATTATTGCGCAAATGGCTATTTCCGGCTTGTTCGGTGGTAAAAAGTGTGATGAGACGTTCTGTGCGGAGCTGGATGCCCTTGAAAAAGAATACGAACGCGGATGGCATTATGCCTATGAAGGGGATGATTTGGTCTTTACGCGAACCGTGCGTGGGGTGACGGAACGGCATGTATTGGACACGGACTTAATGAATTGTGCCGAAGCCCGTAAATTGCAAGAAATTTCCGAAACTTTGCAATCCTATTACCATAAGCCCGCGACCTTAAAGATTAAGGAAGAAAGCTATCCGATTTATGGGCCAGTTTCGCTGACGGATACGATTTTTGCTTTAGGGCGTAAAGGGGTGGC
>JBGUXS010000082.1:0-18908 GCA_045118155.1 Alphaproteobacteria bacterium
GGATGGTTTGGCCGGGATATATGTTTTCTTTTAAGTGGAAATGGTGGGTGTAAGAGGACTCGAACCTCTGACCTCTACCGTGTGAAGGTAGCGCTCTAACCACCTGAGCTACACACCCAATAGGTGTTATTATATAGACACCTTTTAAAAAAAGCAAGCTCTTTTTTAAACTTTCCCAAATCGCCTTGTACGGGATTCATAAACTTCTAAGGCTTTATCTAGCTCCGCTGGGGTAAAGTCAGGCCATAAGACAGTTGGAAAATAAAGTTCTGCATATGCGTTTTCCCAAAGTAAGAAATTACTAAGGCGTTGTTCCCCACTGGTACGAATAATGAAATCCGGATCTGGAATATCATGTGTAGAAAGGTATTTTTTAAAGGTATCTTCCGATAGTTCTTCCACATTCTCCCCTGCCTTTATCAGGGCCTGGATGGCGTGGATAATATCGGCACGGGCACCATAACTTAGGGCCAAGATGACCGTTCCTTTGACAGGAGAATGAAGGGGGGCTTCTAACAGGGTCATTTTTTCTTGAACATCTTCTGGAAAGCGATGCTTATCCCCAATAAAACGAATTTGGATGCCCTTGTCTTTAAGGGCCTTAATATCCCCCGATAAATATTCCCGAAATAAGTTTATTAAAGTATCCACTTCTTCTTTAGGACGTCCCCAATTTTCGGAAGAAAAGGCGTAAAGTGTAACAAACTTGACCCCCCGTTTAAAAGCATGTTCCAAAAGGGGTTCCAAAACTTTTGCCCCGACTTTATGACCAGCCGTTCTAGGAAGCCCGCGGGCTTTTGCCCAGCGTCCATTTCCATCCATGATAAAACCAATATGGGTGGGGATGCTCATATTAAACCTGCTTCATTTCAGCTTCTTTGGATTTTAACGCCTCATCTAGTGCTTTGATCGCGTTATCCACTAAGGTTTGAACTTCGGTTTCATGACGTGAGAGATCATCTTCGGAAATTTCCCCTTTTTTCTTCATTTCTTTTAAGGCATCTAAAGCATCTCGTCTTAATTGCCGAACAGAAACACGCGCCGTTTCTGTATAACGTCCTGCAACCCTAATCAATTCTAGGCGTCGTTCTTCTGATAACGGGGGAATCGCGATACGAATTAAACTGCCATCATTGGTGGGATTTAGCCCTAAATCCGATTCTAAAATGGCCTTTTCTACATGTTTAATTAAGTTTTTATCCCATACTTGAACGGTTAACATTCTAGCTTCGGGGACGGAAACGTTTCCAACTTGATTTAAAGGGACTATGGACCCATAGGCATCTACCATAATAGTATCCAATAGACCGGCCGATGCACGTCCCGTTCTTAAGCCCGCAAAATCCTTTTTTAAGGCCTCAGATGTTTTCCCGATTTTTAAAACAAGTTCTTGTTTGATTTCTTGAAATGTTGTCATAAAATATCCTTTCAGTAGATAGAGAATATCCTAGCCCTTTTTATCCCCCCTGTCAAGAATAAGAAAGAAAACACTTGCAAAATCAATAGTTTTGTGTCATACTTTAGAAAAATGATAGTTTGAAAGGATAAGGAAATGGCGAAAAACATCACACGGGCTGATATTGTGGCGGCGATTTATACGAAAGTGGGGTTATCTCACTTGGATTCATTTTGCATTATTGAAGATATTGTTTCTGAAATTATTAAATCGTTAAAAGCCGGGGAAAGTGTTAAAATAGCTAATTTTGCAACGTTTGAAGTGAAACATAAACATTCTAGAATCGGGCGTAATCCTAAAACAAAGCAGGAATTTCCTATTTCTGAACGATATGTTGTGGCCTTTAAACCATCACAGAATTTGAAAAAAACAGTGGCGTAACTCTTTTTTTTATAGAGGGGGAAAAATGAAGGAAGAAACCGCTTATAGAACGATATCAGAAGTATCAAATTTATTACAGGTTCCCGCATCCGTTTTGCGATTTTGGGAATCTCAGTTCCCCCAAATTACCCCAGTAAAGCGGGCAGGGGGGCGTCGTTTGTATGGGGCAGAAGATGTTATGCTAATCGCCACGATTCGTGATTTACTGTACAAAGAAGGGTTAACGATTAAAGGGGCCTTAAAACGCTTAAAAGAAAACAAAAAAGCCCCTATTGAAAAAGAAAATACCCCAGTACAAGATGATTTGGGATATGTTATCGCGGAACTGAAAAATTTACGGGCTTATTTGGCCGACTATGTATAATTTTGTGTACTGAAATAAAAAAGCCCCATGAACGGGGCTTTTTTTTAATTTTCTTCTTCTGCGGTTGGATCTTTTAAAATATAACCTCGTCCCCAACTGGTTCGGATATAATCAGGGGCCCCGTATTCTTCAAATTTTTTACGGATTTTGCATAAAAAGACATCAATAATTTTTATTTCAGGTTCATCCAGTCCCCCGTAAAGTTGATTTAAAAGTTGTTCCTTACTAATAGTGGAACCTTTCTTTAAAGCCAAAAGTTCAACAATAGCGTATTCTTTATTAGTCAGAGATAATTCTTTGCCTTTAATGGTAACAATCTTTGTGGTTAAATTAACCTCTAAATCACCGATTTTAAGGATGGAATCAGCGTACCCTTTAGAACGCCGGACAAGGGCGTTGACCCGGGCCACAAGCTCCCCCCGGTCAAACGGTTTTGTTAAATAATCGTCTGCCCCAAATCCAAGACCCCGAATCTTTTTTTCGGTGGCGGCAAAACCAGATAAAATCAAAACGGGGGTTTTTAAGTTAGAAGCCCGTAATTTTTTGAGTACTTCATAACCATCTATGTCAGGAAGCCCTAGGTCTAAAATAATTAAGTCATACTCAGACATTTTAACGGCTTCTAGGGCATCTTCCCCAGTAAAGGTTGCATCTGTAATCATGCCTTCATGTTTTAAAATGAAACAAATATTTTGGCTGATAGTTTGATCATCTTCTATAAGTAAAATACGCATGATAAGCCTCCTTTATTTTGTACGCAAAAACTCTGGTAATTTAAATTGATCATCTTCTATGGAAGAACCTTTGGCATGAGTTGGATCATTTTTTTCTTCCGTTGGCTTGGTAAATCCGGGAATCCAATCAAAAAGACTGGATTTATATTTAACAGAAACGGTTTCTTTTTTCTTTGGTTCTACGATGGTGGGACGAACTTCTACAGGAATATCAACTGTAACTGGTGTTGCTAAAACAGGTTGTTCCTCTGTCAATAAGGGTGGTTCCTTACTTTCTGGAATGTCGGTAAGGACATTGACATCCCCCAAAACAATGGAAGGAGAAATGTTAATAGGGGCTTGCGACGGAGGTGTCTGAATCAAAGTTGGTTGTTCTTCAACAGATTCTGCCGTTGAAATGGGTTGGGGCATAAAAGGGGCATCTACTGTCACAGAAGGTTCTTCCGTCTTTTTAGGTTCCTGGTTAAGCCCCACTGCCGTTTGTACAGGTAAACCCGTCGCAATTAAAGAAATACGAATCTTCCCCGTATCTTCTTCTGAAGAACACGTTCCAAAAATGATATTGGCATCTTCGGCAAGTTCGGCGGTAATCCGTTCGGTGGCAATATCTACTTCTTGTAATGTCATATCGGGTCCCCCAGATACATTGATGAGGATACTGCGTGCCCCCTTAATTGAAGAATCATCTAGTAAGGGGTTTGTAATGGCTTTTTCGGCCGCGATCAAGGCACGGTTTTCTTCCCCACTTGCTTCACCAGTTCCCATCATGGCCCGCCCCATTTGACGGATAACCGTTTGAACATCAGCAAAATCAAGGTTGATAAGACCTGGATTCATGACTAAATCTGTAATACTGCGTACACCTTGGCATAAAACACCATCGGCGACTTTAAAGGCCTCTACCATTGGGGTTTTATCCCCAATGACACGGAAAAGATTTTGATTGGGAATAAGGATTAGGGTATCTACATATTTTTGAAGTTCAGCCGTCCCAGCTTCAGCTGCCTTCATGCGCCTCATCCCTTCAAACTTAAACGGTTTTGAAACGACCCCAACTGTTAAAATCCCCATTTCTTTGGCAATGCGGGCGATAACAGGGGCTGCCCCAGTACCGGTGCCCCCCCCCATACCAGCCGTAATAAATAATAAATGTAGACCCGTCAAATACTCTTTGATTTTATCTTCGGATTCTTCAGCCGCCATTTTCCCAACTTCAGGATTGGCCCCAGCCCCTAGACCCCGTGTTAGAGAAAGCCCTAACTGAATACGTTCGGATGCTAGTGATTTTGTTAAAGCTTGGGCATCAGTATTGGCCACAAAGAATGAAATCCCACCTAAGTTTGATTCAATCATGTTGTTAACGGCGTTTCCCCCAGCCCCACCAACACCAATAACACCGATGTGTGGAGTTAACAAAACCTGCACAGGTTCGGTTGCCAAACCGATAGAGAGAGATTTTTCCTCAGTTCCCAAAGGAGAGGTTTCTAAAAATTCCGAATGATCCATGTCCATACCTTCTTTAAAAAACTAGGTTTCTTTTTCTTTTTTTGAATAGCCGTTGGCATCTGAGCTTCTTGATGCTTCATTATGGCATAGGTTAACAACCCATTGCAAGTGGAAAATGTTTTTTCATCTACCCCTTCGGGTAAATGTGGAAAACGAGTCGTACATAAGCGAGTGCTTCGCCCTTGTGTTTCACTGATTTTTTCACTTAATCCTTCTAAACGGCTGCCACCACCGGTTAAAATCCAACGTAAAGCCCCTTTTTCTGATCCGGAAATGGTTTGTGAAATTTGGGTCAGTAGTTCATCTATACCCTGATTTAACAGAGCCGATAAATCCCGTTTGGATACTTGAACTTCTTCTTGTTCCCCGACAATGGGAACAAAAAAATGTTCATCTATATCGCCTAAAAAAGAGAATAAAGAACCGTACGAAAGCTTAATTTTTTCGGCGGTAGGTAAGGAACAATTGAGTTGTTGGGCAATCCCCCTTGTTAAAGTGTTCCCCCCAAGATCAATTGTATGAAGACCCACAAAAATGCCTTTCATAAAATGGGCAATATGGGTGGTCCCCGCCCCGAAATCAATGACACTGCAACCAATTTCTTTTTCATCAGGGGTTGCCGAAGCTAAAGCCGCCGCATAGGGAGTAGCCACTTTTTCTTCAATGGTTACATGACACCGATCTAGCACAGTAATCAAGTTAGTTAATGTTCCCCTGGGAATTGTGACTAAATGCAATTGAACGGTTAGATGTTTTCCAATTAATCCTAAGGGTTCAGGGGTGTTTTCTTGATCCAAAACATAATTTAAAGGGATGGCATGTAAAATTTCTTCCTGTTTCGTATCAATAGTTTCTAAGGCCTGTTCAACTAACTTTTTTAAATGAATCGGTGTTACCGGTTGGGGCGTTTCAAAATCCATATCTGCTTGCAAGTAACAGGATTTTAACCCCGTAGATGAAACGTTGACAAAGACCGTTTCAATCTGCCGGTTTGCTTGTTCTTCGGCCTCTTTTAACGCCAATGAAATACATTCTGTCGCTTTTTCAAGCCCAATAATGGCCCCATTTTGGATCCCCTTGGCAGGACAGGTACTTAAACCCAAAATTTCCGGAGCTTGCCCTTTTTTACACCGAACAATAACACAGCGTATTTTACTTGTCCCAATATCCAATAGGTTAACATAAAAACTTTTCTTAGGCGTATTTTTCCACATTATGATTGCCCCGCTAATGACCGGATAATAATTTTTCCTTCTTGGCGTAAATCCAAACGTGCAACCCCTGTTTTTAAAATGGTTTCACGTTCTTTCCAACGTGAAAAACGACTTAACGCTTCTTCGGGTTCTGTATCTGGTAGGTCAATTTCTGTCAGTGTATCCCCAGTTTTAAATAACAGTTTCCACCGCCGGTGATTAACCCAGATCGCCGAACGGACCCTGGGGAATAAATCTGGATAAGCCTGTAACATTTGAATAAGGGCAGGGGTATAAGCGGGGGCCCCATCGCCAACAACCAATAAGATATCTGGAATAAAAGTTTGTGTATCTTGAATGAGAAGTCCTTTTTCATCTAAGGGATAAAACTTCTTTTTGTTTTGCCACATAGCAAGGGGCTTTTTTTCTTCAATTTTAATGGTAAGTAAATTAGGTAAAATGCGTTGGATTGTTGCTTCTTTAACCCAAGGTAGAGTGCAAATATCTTGACGTATTTTGTTTAAATCGGGTTCAAAAATTCCCATTCCTTGTTCAAGATTGGCCACTTTGTTAATGGCCTCTAGGGGGGTATACACATGCCCTTTTACAATGACTTGTCTTAATTCCAATGCACTTTTATGACCTAAAGTTTGTATAAAGTTTTCCCCAGCTGTGATTAGCGTTTCTTTCATCAAATAAAAACCTAGTAGACAGGCAATGCCCATACCTAAGCCTAGACCTAGGATAAGAAAACGTTTAAAGCGTTTTGAATCAGGTGCTTTTTTCTTTTTTATCATATCCCGTTTATAGCATAGTTCTAAAATAAGTGCAACTAAGATTCTAACACTTCTTGGACTTTTTTTAACATTTGATTCAAATCAAATGGTTTTTGTAAAAAAGAGAAAAGGGCTTTGGCTTGAGTCCCGTGACGGGCAAGATCTTGGGAATATCCCGACATTAAAATCATTTTAAGGTTAGGATGCGTTTCAAATGCCTTATGACATAAAGTTTCCCCATCCATGCCAGGCATAATCATATCTGTAATAAGTAAGTCAAAAGATTGAATATTTAATTTTTCAAGGGCTTCATCTGCATTTGTACATTCTGTGACTGTATAACCTTTATGACGTAAGGCCCTGGCAGCAACTAAACGTACCCCTTCTTCATCATCAACAAGCAAGATATTTTGTGTCGGGGGTAAAGAAATGTCTGGGACGTTAGAACGTCGTGTATAGGAAGGTAGTTGATCGGTTTCTTCCTTGGAAACTAAGGGGAAATAAAGGGTAAAAGTTGTGCCTACCCCACGTTCACTATCAACACTGATAAAAGCATGGGCTGTTTTTATAATCCCATAAACCGTAGAAAGCCCTAGCCCTGTGCCAGAAGCCGCCGAATTTGTTTTTGTGGAAAAAAACGGTTCAAAAATATGGGGAAGGTCTTTTTTTTCTATGCCAGTGCCTGTATCAGAAACGGTTATTTTTGTGTATTCTCCTTGAGGGAGGATATCCGTCCCTAATTGTTTTGCTTTTTTTATTTTTTCGGGGGTGGCTTTTATACTAAATACCCCCCCCTGAGGCATAGCATCTTTTGAATTAACAGCCAAATTTAAGAAAATTTGCGTAAGCTGATTGGCATCCATTTTAATATAGCCCAATTTCTTTTTAAAGTCCGTTCGTAAGGTAACAAAAGGAGAAAGCGTCCTTTTTAAAAGAGCCGTTAAATCCATGAGGGCATCATATAAAGAAATGGTTTTTAATTTGATAGGTTGTTTGCGTGAAAAAGTAAGCAGTTGCCCAACTAGACCAGAGGCTTTTTGCGCATTCCCTTTGATTTGAAAGACATCACTAAGGGCCTCTTCTGAAGGTACTTTCTCTTTTAAAAGATCGCAAAAACCGATGATGGCGGTTAAAATATTATTGAAATCATGGGCAATTCCCCCTGCTAGTTGCCCAATTGCTTGCATTTTTTGAGCATGAATGACTTGGTTTTCTAAATTTTTCCGATCACTTGTGTCAAGTAATAACAATAAAACAGTATCTTTTTCTGGTGATTGCCAAAACAAAGAAATATTCAGATTTTTAGAACCATAACGGGGCGAAGTGTTTAGTTCCAACATCCCACCGGAAGCCCCTTGCAACATTTTTGTAAAACGATTTTGTAAGAGAGTATAAGAATCAGGAGTAAAAAAATCTGCTAATGTTTCTGGAATATCTGCCTTAAAAAGCAGAGAAAAAGAGCTATTAACCCCTTGAATATGATGAGATAAAACATCAATTTTTAAGGTCGCAAAAGGAAGGGCGTGAAATAAAGTTTCATCTGATGATGTTTGATGCACAGGATTTAAAAGACCACAAAAATACCCTTCTGGAAAAGTCAGGGGAAATTGACGAACAACAAAAGGTGTTTTTGAGGGGGTGTTTGTTAAAAGAGTCCCTTCCCAAATACCGGAAAGTTCTGGGCTTGTTTCTATAAAAAAAGAAATTAAATTGCGGGTTAGAATTTCGGATAATTCTTCTTGAAATAATTTGCAAAAAGCTGGATTTGCAAACACAATATTTCCTTCTTGTGTGCAGATATATAAAGGAAAGGGTAGGGTGTTTAAAAGACCTGTATACAGGGTGTTTTTTTGATTTAGAACATGGTTTAATGCCATTTCGGCACTTATATTTTGAACCCGAATCAAAATGTCGTGTTTGTAAGGAACTAAAAAAACATGATAAGTTTCGTCTCGTTCTGTAAATTGACCAGAAAACGGCAAACGTTTTATAAAGGCGGTTGTTAGTTTTTGCAAAGAAGGTAAATCTTGTTCCCCCAAGAATGCAAATGGATTTTCCCCGTGACCAAAAAGCTTTTCCCCCGCACGATTATCAGCCAGGACACGATTTTTTAAATCCCGTATTTGACAGGCTTCGGGAAATAAATTTAAAAGTTTTTGATAGGTTTTCTGTTTTAAAAAACGGATCATCCCCTTAATCTTTCAACAATTTTTTCATAAGATTCTATCTGAGAAATTGGTCCTAAAAAAGCCGTCGTTAATGGGGTTGAAAAGATGTGTCGCGCAATTTTTTGAAGGCTTTTTTTATCTACGGCTTCTATTTTTTGGATTAATTCCTTTTTGGGGATCAATCGCCCATATTCCAACCATTGTTCGGCATTGCGTTCGGCACGGTCGGAAATATCTTCTTCTCGCATCAACAAATAAGCTTTGATTTTCGTTTTGGCTCGTTTAATTTCAGCTTCGGTTAATGTATCGGATAAACGACTTATTTCATCACATAGAACGGGGATTAGTTCTTTTACTTCTTTTTCCCCAGTTCCCCCAGAAATATAAAAAGTTCCGATATCTTTAACAGGAAAATGTGCCGCATAAATGGAATAAACAAGTCCCCGCTTTTCCCGAATTTCTTGTTGTAACCGCGAAGTCATGCCCCCCCCTAAAATAGAGGCCAAAACACTGGTGGCAATTTTGCGATCATCCAAACTTGAAAATCCTTGAAAACCCAAAATGAAATTAACTTGTTCATTTTTTTTAAGATAACGATTGTCACCCCCCTTATAAAAGGGGACAGCTTGTTTGGGGCCGATAGATTTAAATTTGCGGGTGAATGTTTTTTGACACAGAGCCACAAAGTCTTCATGTGTAATATTGCCAGAAGCACTTAAAACAAAACGATCGGTTGTATAATGGTTGTCCAGGTATTGTAAGATATCTTCTCGTGTGATACCGCGGACATTGTTCGCTTTCCCCGCAATGGGGCGTCCAAAAGGTTGATTGGGAAAAGCCGTTTCCATATACATATCAAAGACCCGATGATGAGGGGTATCTTCATACATTTTTATTTCTTGGATGATGACTTCTTTTTCTTTTTCAAGTTCTTTGGAATCAAAGATAGAATTTTGAACGATATCGCCAATAATATCAATGGCGATTTTAACATCTTCCTTTAAAACTTTGACATGATAAGCCGTTTCATCATAATAAGTATAGGCGTTAATATGTCCCCCCACATCTTCAATGGCAGCTGAAATATCAAAATAAGACCGCGACTTTGTTCCCTTGAAAGCCATGTGTTCTAAAATATGAGAAATTCCGTTTTGTTTTTCATTTTCAAAACAAGAACCTGTGCCAACCCACGCCCCTAGGGTCACTGTGTCAGCGCGCTTAGACGTTTCTGTGATGACTAAAATCCCATTTTTAAGACGTGTCGTGCGAATCATAACAAAACCTTATAACGTTGATGCAGGGGCAGATGGCAATGTCCAAGCGCTTTCTTCTTCTGTCGTTTCTTCTGGGTGTGAAGGGGAATCTTCATTAGAAGATGATGTTTCTGATTCGGCCTCTTTTTTAGAAGCTTCCTCTGCCAGAGATTGTTCTTCTTGTTCCTTAATGGTTTTATAACGTTGATAAGCGTCTTGAACTTCTTTAGGAACAATTTTCCCTTCAGGGGTTACAGTTACCACAGGCAAAGCCTGAGAAGCAGTGGCCCCTTGCGTGTTTTGGTAAGGTCGCCCCCCTTGTTGAGTAGGGGCGGGGGCTTGAATGGGCAATGGTTGTTGTGGCTGTTGTGGTGCCGCCGTGGGAATAAATCCACTGGGATAGACAGGTTGACCAACAGGTCCGCGTTGTTGTGGCGGGGTAAGATTGATTTCATTGACAGTGGAAGCTTGAGGCTGTGTGAAACGCAACAAGGTATATCCTGTTTTTTCGGCTTTGACCCCCTTGTTAGAGCCGATCGTATAATATCCCCCGATCGTCCCGTAATCAAAATCAAGGTAATCAATCAAGAACCAAGTATTAAATGATGAAGAACCTGTCTGAGAAAATCCACATTCAAAAGGTGCTGAACTCATTTGTACCTTAGAGGTTGAATTAATCACGATTTTGGACAGAGCATTTTGGCAAGGAACTGTTTGCCCGTCCGCAAAAACATAGTAGGAAAAGAGCAAGTTTAATCCCAAAGATCCTTTGATGAGTTTCGCATCTAGCAACCTCATGGCTGGAATGCTTAAAGAGGTTGAAGCAACGCCAATGATTGCAGGAAAAGCTAAGCGATTTTCTGTACAAACATGGCTAATAGGGTCAGCTTCGCAAATCAAAATGTCATGGCCTAAATTCGTTTCAAATAGTGAAACTAGCTTATTGAACAAAAAAGCTGCCGTCATAGATTGTTCCGCCGCAGCGCATTGACGCCCTCTGCAAACCAAGACCGAAGATGCATAATTTTGGGTAACTTGGGCATCAGCTACCAGGCTGAACAAGAAAATGCTTACCCCAAAGAAGACAGATTTAAACATAAAAGAACCCCTCTTTTGCAATCACTTAGTCGCAGTCTAGCGTATAATCCCTAGAAAAGCAAGTTTAAAAATACGTTTCCCTTTAAAAAAAACAAAAGGTTAAAAAAGTATTAAAAAACACTTCCCTTTTAGGGATTTTTAAGCTATAGTACTTCCCAAGAAAGTAAAGAGAGGATTTATGTCGGACGCAAATGCACCTATGACACGCATACTTCCCCAAAATCTAGAGGCAGAACAGGCCTTGTTGGGGGCTATTTTATCCAATAATCAAGCCTTGGAAAAAGTATCAGAATTTTTAAGGCCAGAACATTTTTCTAATCCGCTTCATGGGCGGATTTATGCCGCGTGTATGGGATTGATTGAACAGGGCAGGATTGCAGATCCGATTACATTAAAAGATTTATTCGCAAGGGATGAAGAATTTAATGCTACGGAAGGGGGAAATTATTTAGAACGCTTGATGTTGTCAACGGGGACAATTATCAATGCCCATGAATACGGGCAACAGATTTTTGATCGGTTTGTGCGCCGTCAATTAGTTGCTTTTGGAACAGATGTTGTGAATAACGCACACGATATTAATTTAGATATTGATGTTATGCAACAAGTGGAAGAAGCTGAAAAAAAACTCTATCAAATTGCTGATACGGGATTGCAGGAAGCCGGACCAGAAGCGTTAAGTGAAGGGTTGAAAAAATCCTTAAAACGTATTGAAGCGGCCATGAAATCTACCTCAAAAATTTCAGGAGTTCCGACAGGATTAACGAAGTTAGATAACCTGCTAGGTGGACTTCATGAATCCGAATTAATCATTATCGCGGCGCGTCCTGGGATGGGGAAAACAGCGTTGGCGACTTGTTTGGCGCATAATGCTGCCCAAAAATTTATGGAAGATACGAAAAATGGAGCTGCTCCACAAACCGTGGCCTTCTTTTCGTTGGAAATGTCGGCTGAAGAATTGGCAACACGTATTTTGTCAGCAAAATCTCGTGTTTCTGGTCATTTGATGCGGTTAGGGGATTTAAATGACGAACAGTTTGATGAAGTGGCGGCCGCTACGAATTTATTAAACACATTACCCTTGTACGTAGATGAAACCCCAGGACTAACGGTTAATGCTATTGTCAATCGGGCCCGTCGTTTAAAACGGGATAAGAATCGGGGATTGGGATTAATTATTATTGACTATTTACAATTGATTTCAAGTCATGGTAAATCCGAAAATCGTGTCCAGGAATTATCGGCAATGACCCGGGCGTTGAAGATTATGGCTAAGGAATTAGAAGTACCGGTGATTGTGTTATCACAGCTATCCCGTATGGTGGAACAACGGGATAATAAACGCCCTCAACTATCTGATTTACGGGAATCTGGATCTATTGAACAGGATGCAGATATTGTGATGTTTATTTTCCGTGAAATTTATTATTTGGAAAATGAAGTTCCCCAACAACGACAAAACGAAACCCCAGAAAAATATAAGTTGCGTCTGGCTGAATGGGAACAAAAGAAGATTGATTTAAAAAATCTTGTGGAATTAATTATTTCTAAGCAACGTCATGGGCCAGTTGGTAATGTGAAACTGTTTTTTGATGGGGCTTTAAGCCGATTTGATAATCTAGAGACACCAGAAATTATTGATACTCACCCTTGACGTGGGAAAAAAATAGATATATAACTTCTCGTAAGAGGAGTAAAAATAACAATGATAAAACAATCAGAATTTGATCCGGCGCCAGTGGATGAACTTGTCGCACGGGTAAGAAAAGCGCAGAATCTTTACGCGTCTTATACACAAGAACAAGTGAATGCCATTTTTAATGCGGCTGCCAAAGCGTGTTCTAATGCCCGAATTCCATTGTCAAAGTTAGCCGTAAAGGAAACGGGCATGGGGGTGTTGGAAGATAAAGTGATCAAGAATCATTTTGCGGCAGAGTATATTTATAACACCTATAAAAATGTGCAAACATGTGGTATTTTGAATGAAGATGATACAAATGGGTTTGAACGGATAGCAGAACCATTGGGGGTCATTGCGGGGGTTATTCCAGTGACCAACCCAACGTCAACCACTATTTTTAAAGCTTTACTTGCTTTGAAAACACGCAATGGAATTATCTTTTCACCGCATCCTAGGGCCGCTAAATGTACGGCGGCGGCCGCTAAAATCGTGTTAGATGCTGCCGTTAAGGCAGGGGCCCCGAAAGATATTGTGGGATGGTTAGAAAACCCCAGTATGGAAGGGACTTCTTATTTGATGAAACATAAGGGGATCGCGTTGATTTTGGCCACCGGTGGTCCCGGAATGGTCAAAGCCGCTTATAGTTCGGGGAATCCAGCAATTGGTGTGGGGGCAGGGAATACCCCAGTGGTGATTGATAAATCAGCGAATATCAAAATGGCGGTTAGCTCTATTATTATGAGTAAAACATTTGATAATGGCTTGATTTGTGCTTCTGAACAAGCCGTGATTGTAGAAGAAGAAATTGCCGAAGCCGTTCGGAAAGAATTTAAAGCCAGAGGTTGTGTTTTCTTAAAAGAAGCTGAAAAACAAAAGCTTAAAAAGGTTTTATTTTTGGATGGGAAACTTAATTCTGAAATTGTTGGACAGCCAGCCCCATTCATTGCTAAATTAGCGGGGATAAAAGTACCGGCTACGACAAAAGTATTATTGGTAGATACAAAAGTCATTGATTTATCTAATCCATTTAGTCATGAAAAACTTTCCCCTATTTTGGCTTTTTATACATGCCCTGATTTTGAAACAGGGGTGAAAATGGCTCAGAAATTAGTTGAACTCGGGGGGGCAGGACATACATCGGTTCTTTATGTGGATGAACAAGATACGGTCAAACGGGACTATTTTGCAAAAATCTTAACGACTGCCCGTATTTTAGTGAATATGCCCTCTAGCCAAGGGGCTATTGGGGATGTCTATAACTTTAAGTTAGCCCCTTCATTGACCTTAGGGTGTGGATCTTGGGGCGGTAATTCTGTTAGTGAAAATATAGGAGTAAAACATCTTATGAACATTAAATCTGTGGCGCAACGGCGCGAAAATATGTTGTGGTTTCGGGTGCCACCCCAAATTTATTTTAAATTGGGGGCGACGCAATTAGCTCTTAGAGAATTAAAAGGTAAACAACGGGCTTTTTTGGTTACAGATAAAACGATGGTTCAATTGGGACATGCCGCAAAAGTCATTACTACTTTAAAAGAAAATGGGATGGATGTCCGTGTCTTTGACAGTGTGAAGCCAGATCCAGATTTGGCAGACGTCCATGAAGCGTTATCCCTGACGAAAGGGTATGAACCAGATGTTTTTGTGGCGTTGGGTGGGGGATCGCCGATTGATGCGTGTAAAATGATTTGGTTATTGTATGAAAATCCCGATGTGTCTTTTGAAGATATTGCTATGCGTTTTATGGATATCAGAAAACGTATTGTATCTTTCCCTAAAATGGGGCGTAAAGCTTTGATGGTAGCTATTCCAACGACCTCTGGAACGGGATCAGAAGTGACACCCTTTACAGTTATCACGGATGAAAAGACCAAACAAAAATATCCCATTACGGATTATGAACTAACGCCAGATATGGCCATTATTGATCCGGATTATGTGATGAAAATGCCAAAGACATTAACGGCTTATGCAGGGTTGGATGTGTTGACACACGCTATAGAAGCGTATACCTCTGTTTATGCTACGAATTTTAGTGATGGACAAGCCACTGAAGCCGCTAGATTGGTTTATAAATACCTAAAGCGTTCTTATCAAGACGGGGAAAAAGACCCAATGGCGCGTGAAAAAATGCACTATGCGGCTACAATGGCGGGGATGGCTTTTGCAAATGCCTTTTTAGGGTTATGTCATTCTATGGCCCATAAATTAGGGGCGATGTATCATGTGCCTCATGGACTAGCAAATGCCCTATTATTGCCTTATATTATTCGCTATAATGCGACAGATGCCCCTACAAAACAAGGATTGATGCCTCAATATAAATATCCGTTTGTCAAAGGGCGTTATGTAAAATTAGTAGACTTCTTGCGTATCGGGGATGATATTCCTGAAAAGGATGTAGATGCCAAAGTACAACGATTGATAGATTCTATTGAACAATTAAAAGCAGATTTAGAAATTCCAAAATCTATTAAAGCGTTTGGCATTGATGAAAAGGAATTCCTAAAAAATATTGATGTGTTGTCAGAACAGGCCTTTGATGATCAATGTACGGGTGGAAATGCAAGGTATCCTTTGATTTCTGAAATTAAAGACCTGTATTTAAAGGCCTATTATGGGAAGCCTATATAAAAATTGACAAATGTCTTTTTTGGGGTATAATAACACCCGTATTGTTAATCTTGAAAGGGAAAAAAATGAAAAAAATTTGTTCTATTGCTTTGATGCTGGGGCTTGTTTTAGGGTTAGGGGCTTGTACCTATAATTCAAAACAAGAAGCGGTTCACTTTGATTCGGGATCTTATAAGATTTCACCAAAGGAAGCTGAAAAAATCCGTCGCTTTATTACGGCGAACAAGGCTGATAAATACTCCGAAGGTTTCATGATTCACTTGACGGGTCATACAGACTTTGTTGGGAATAAAGAATACAATAAGAAACTTTCTGAAAATCGGGTGAAAGCCGTTCGGAAGGTGATTGAAGATATGGGTGTTCGGTCTTGGGTTATTCGGGATGAATACTATGGTCTTGAAAAGCCAATTGCAAACAACGAAACGGTGAAAGGTCGGGCTTTGAACCGCCGTGTTGTGATTTCTTTCTTGCCGGTAAAACCTGGGAAAGGCAGTGGTCAAGAAGAATGTGTCAATTGCTTGATTTCTAAATAAATTTTTAGAGAAAAAGGGAAAAAGCGCCTGAACTTCGGGCGCTTTTTTTAACGTTTTAAAATAACAATTTTAGATAGACAAGATTTAGGAATTTTTTTAGGAAGAGGGGCTTTTTTCAATAAAATTATCCCGTCAACTAATAAGTTTTTTTTAGTGTAGGGAACAATCAAAAAACCAGATCCCCTTAGGTATAAAATCCCTTGATGTCGTGTTAATGGATGGATAATCAGGTTTTTCTTCCCCCGTTCCAAAAATACCAAATCATCATTGATAAGGAATCCCCCCTTTTGAATAAGATCATGGGCTAGACGGGATTTTCCACATCCTGGGGGACCAATGATAAGAAAGGTCTTTTCTTGGTAGAATACAGCCGTTGCCTGTAAGTAAAAAAAGTTATTTTTTTTGAAAGCTGTTTGCATCATATTTCCTTTATTAGGGGCATTTTAATCTTTAAAAAATGAAAAGGAAAGGAAAATATTTTTTAATTATAAAAACACTTGACAAAAATATATTTTTGTGATATGCTTAAAAATACTTATTTATTAGGAGATACAATGACAGAAATGATTGAAGAATTACCTAAAGGGCAAGGTTGGAAGAAAGCTTGGAATATTTGGCGTCATGGGGGCGAAACCCTAAGGGAAATTATGGCCGAAATTCTTATACAAGAACCACCCGTGACATATGTGGATGCGAATGGTAAAACTTGCCCCCTTGTTAAATATTTTTACCCTGTAAATGGGGGAGTGGCCACATATTATATGCAAGAAACGCCCGAAGCGTTGAGCGCTATGGAAAATTATCTTTTAACATGTGCCACAAAAAATCCGGAAAGAACCGCTATCCTTGCGACAGTTGACGAAGATAGACGTCCTTATAGAAAAGAAATTTCTTTAAAAGAGTATGTATCGCGCTTTCATAATGCTTGCTTGATTCCTGATGTACCAGAAAATGAAGATTGGTTAGTTGCCCCTAAGATCTGGAGACGAGGGTATGAAACATTGTTGACAATAATGGAATATGTTTGTGAGCAGGTTCCACAAGTGACTTATCAAAATAATGAAGGACGGCAAGAACCATTGGTGTGTAAGTTCAGAAACGGACGAAAAATAACATATTATATGAAAGCTACCCCCGAAGCTTTGAGCGCTATGGCCAATTGTTTGACAGAATATATTGCCGATCATCCAAATGATCAAATATTTTCAATTGTCCGTAACTGTGATGGAAAAGAATACCAAGAAAGAGTTTCTGGTGCTGAGTACGTTGAGGGGTATTGCAATGCCTGTCTTGTCCCCGAGGTGCCCGAACAAGAAGAATGGAAAGTTGCTTCAGGTGTTTGGCGGAATGGGACAAAATACGGTTTTGGAAAAATCATGGAAGAAGCATTTGAAAAAGGTTGGAAAGATGCTAGTGGGAATCTTCTTGTTCAGCATTTTAGAAATGGGGTGGAAATTTCTTATTATATGAAAGATACCCCAGAATCCTTATCGGCCATGCATGAAAAAATGATGATGTTGGCGATTTTTGATCCCGAACATGGGACAAAATCTAATTTAAGAAGAACACTAAAAAGTTTCACGACGTATTTGCTGAAAAAAAATTTGGGCTTAAGTGTGGGATGCCCAAAGACAGAAGATGATTGGGATCAAGCCCAGGATGCTTGGAAAAAGGAAGCCAAAGAAGCGTATCCGAATCAGACACCGGCCGAAGGGCTAAGAATATATATCCAAGAAAAAACGGGGGTTGTTTTTACTCCAGAAATTATGAAAAAATGTTTCGCCGAGGATCCACAAGAAGTGGCGAATCAACAGGCAGAAAGGGATTTTTATAAAAAATATCCTAACCTAAAACCCAAAGGCAATTCACGATAAATAAAGATAGGACAGAATATATAGAAAATGGTATCTTTTAACATATTTTTAAAATATTGAGATTTTAGGAGGTTTTTTATGCAAAATGGAACTTGTTTTCAATTGGTCCCCGAAGGATGGCTGAGTTCTAAAAAGTTGTTCCCTCAATATCATCAATGGGTGCAGGGATTGTTGAAAAAAGGATGGTCTGAAGGATGGGTTTCATGTGTATCGGGTAAAAAAATTGAAATAGCAACCTGTCAAGGGGAATTTTTTTTAAAGGCAACAGAAGAAAATTTAACAGACTTTTACGAAAAAATACTTATTCTCATCGCTTTTTCGGGTAGAAATGAAGAGATTGCATGTGAATTTGGAAATCGCTTAAATAAATTGAAGGGGTTGAAATTACCTAGCCCCTATTTTAAAAGGATAAAAGATGCTTGGGCTAAATTTGCTAGTGAAGAAAAAGGAGTTCAACAAGGTCCAGAACTCCGTGAAGCGATTGAAGAAGTCTTATGGCGAAAAGAACATCTTAAGCTGACAGAAATGGGAAAATTAAATGCTGAACGGATTTGTTTAGCCCCCTTTAAAAAAACAGATAAATATTCGCTTACCCCCGTGGATGAACAAGGAAAGTGTATTGACAAAATTAAATATTGTACCCCTAATAGTTATCTAGGTGATAAGAAAGGACCTCAATTTAAAAAGATGGTGGTTTGGGCGTATGAATCTACAAAAGTTCAATTTCCTGAGGTGATTAAAAAAAGTCGTCAAGGTAATTATTATATCCATTTAGAAAAAGCTTCTTTTATGAAATTGGTTGAATTTATGGGGCTTTATGCATCGTTTGCCCCAGAAGCCGAACAAGAGGCTTCAATGGATATTCTAGAAAACCTTATTGGGAAATACAAAAGGGTTCATCATGTTGATATCCCACGTCCCATTTTTTATTCCAAGGATTTTATCTCGCAAAATAAAGGGGAATCATGGGAACAGGCTATATGTCGGATAGTTCGGGAACACTCTGGTATTATTTTGCAACCTCAAAGTCTTACTGAATGGGGGCCGAAAAAAGGAAGAAGTTTGGGGACTTATAGCAAGGAAAGTGAAAGAAACAGATAAGCATAAAATTTAAAAAAGCCACCGCTAATACGATGGCTTTTTTATCTGGCGTTCTTGGCGGGAAAGGAAATTCCCATTTGCTTTGCAAACGGGTCCCATTCCGATAAAATCAACGCAAAACGTGCCTTGATTTTATCTGACGACCCCATTGGGTTC
>JBGUXS010000083.1:0-3111 GCA_045118155.1 Alphaproteobacteria bacterium
GAAGGGGAAACCCTTGTTCCCCACGAACCAATGGCGTATGGGTTAAAAGAACCGGCCCGTATTTCCTTAAAAGCAACAGAAGAAGCGTGGATAGAGGTTACCGATTCCAAAGGCACCGTGCTGTTGAACAAGATTTTATACGCGGGGGACAGTTATAATCCACCGGCGAACGAAAAATACGGCTTATCCACGGGGAACGCCGGGGCCTTACAATTAAACATTGACGGCAAGGCCGTGGGACCGTTGGGGGCCGTTGGGGCAGAAAAGAAAGGGATTGTCTTAGATTCTGACACCTTAAAAAAGGAAGTTTCCCAAAAAGCCGTGGAATCGACCCCTGTTAAAACAGAAGGGGCAGAAAAATCGCCGCAAACAGACACCCCAAAAAAGGAAGAACAAACAACATTATAAAAGAAAGATAACATCAAAAGCCCCTTTACCTAAAGGGGCTTTTTTTTATAACCTGATGTTTTGAAAAAAAACCTGCCCACCAAGGAAGAAAAGAAGTAGTTTGAATCTTTAAAAAAGGCCCCTCACCGTCGCCCTAGTAAAGACGGAGAGGAAAGATTGCCCTTTGACGGATCAAAATTTTTCCAACAATCGGGTTCTTCCGTAGTCACTTTCCCTCTATACTCATAGACAACAATCCCATTAATGGAATAAACGTTGGGAACACCTAAGCGTCTGTTTTCTTCCTGTGCATTTTGTGTAGCACAATTTGCGATTTGTGTCATTTTAAGAAAAATATTTTCTGTCATTTTTCACATTCCTTTATAAAGTTTTGATATAAAGGGTCATTAAAAACGGTCAACTGACCATTTTTAGAGGTCGCAACAGGTATCCCTTTATCTGTTGCATTATAATGAAGGACCCATATATTCACGATATCTTTATAGACACGCCAAAAATTCCTCAAACTTCTTTGATACCGACGTCGCACATCATCTTCGGGGATATAGTGTCCCCCTTTTTGAACGCGCCCCTTAATTCGGCCGATACAAACATCTGGGGTATCTAAAAAAACGTATAACAGATGCACACGATACCCTTTTTCCTTGGCTTTTTGAATTGTCCGTTTATATACCAAACCTGCTAAGGTTGTTTCTACGGCAAATGAACGACCTGCCTCCAAAAGCGTATCTGCTTCTTTCAAGACAGACTTTCCTGCCGTTATTTTTACTTTTTCCATATCAGTTGGATTCATTTTCATTGCAACGGCATCTGCATTTAAAAAGGGAATATCTTTTTCAGATAAAAACTCTTTTGCAACAGTTGTTTTTCCTGAACCATTTGCCCCTGCAATCAAATATAGAACCTTGCTCACAAAAACCTCCTAAGACGAGTATAGTCATTTTTTTTTTAGCTTCAACGTTTTTTTCTTTTTACCCTTAATCGGCTAATAAAAAAAGCCCCTTTACCCAAAGGGGCTTTTTTTATAACCTGATGTCTTTAATTCGTTTTCACAATGACGTATTCATTCCCAATTTCGTAATTATCCCCGGCAATAGAATGCATCGTTTTTTGGACATTTTCGGGGGGAACGTTGATATACACAACAACCTCATTCGCCCCGGCATCGTTAGATGCATCGGCCAAAAACCCCGTTACCCCACTGATGGGGGTCCACACTAACCCCGTATCTACAAAGGGGGCACCTTCGTTACAATCCCCGGGGATTGTTCCGTTTTCGGCAACCACCGCAACACATCCCCCATGCCCCCCATTAATCGTTTGGGCGGCAATTGCCACTTTGGATGCCATATCTAAAATTCTGTTGGCACGATAACGGTTCATGACAAGCGAATAAGCCGGGATCCACGCCACAGATAGCACCCCGATTATCACCAACACCCCCAACATTTCCACCATAGATCGCCCAGTTTGTGTCTTTTTCATCTTTTTTTTAGCCTTTGTAAAAACAGGTTGAAAAAATTGCGCATTTTCATTTTAAAAATATTTTCTTTACCGTCAAGGATTTTTTTGCGTAAAAAACCTTGTTTGTCTGTGGTGTCATCCCTTTTTTGCATAAGCATTTTTACTTGTCATCCCTCGCCGACCTTCCGTTTCAAGGTCGGCGTCAAGGGATCCCAAACAACCAATACCACCCTGTCATCCCTTTTTTGCGTCAGCATTTTTACTTGTCATCCCTCGCCGACCTTCCGTTTCAAGGTCGGCGTCAAGGGATCCCAAACAATCAATGCAATTTTTCCCGTCATCCCTTTTTTGCGTCAGCATTTTTACTTGTCATCCCTCCCGACGGCCCGATAGGGACGGCGCGTCAAGGGATCCCAAACAATCAATGCAATTTTTCCCGTCATCCCTTACAGGGGAAGTCATCCCTTTTTTGCGTCTTTCCTGTCATCCCTTTTTTGCGTAAGCAAAAATCAAGGGATCTCTAACAATCAATGCCTTATTTTACACGAACGTATAGATTCCCCGGATGGGGGAAAGGGATCCCTTGACGCCTTCCCTGCGGTTCGGCGAGGGATGACGAGAAAGGCAAAAAAAGCCCCCTTTATCGGCGGGGGCGTGGGGCGTTTTGCCCCACGAGGTCCCTTGACGCGCCGTCCCTATCGGGCCGTCGGGAGGGATGACCTCCCCCCGCCAAGGGGTGACAGGTCGGCGAGGAATGATGGGCTGGATGACACGGAACATAAAAAAAGACCCCTTGTTGCCAAGGGGTTTTTAAGTCAAAACGTAGCGAACTTTTAGTTCGTTTTGATGCGAATAATGTTTGATTTAGTTTCACCGTCACCAACTCCAAAAGCGACATTACCACCTGCAATAGATGCCATCGCCTTTTGAACGCCCGGTGCAATATCTCCTGATAAGGTGACGGTCACAGTGTCATTATCAACATCCCCAGTGTTATCAACGTCAGCTAAAAAACCAGTCACGCCACCAAGTTGTGACCATGTCAAACCAGATTTTGTAGAGGCAGAGCCAGAACTACAACTTCCAGAAGTAATAGATCCAACTGATACACACCCCCCATTACCACCATTCATTGTCTGCGCCACAATCGCTACTTTAGAGGCCATATCCAAGATTTGATTGGCGCGGTAACGGTTCATCGCAACTGAGTAGCCCGCAATCCCGCCGACGGACAAGACC
>JBGUXS010000084.1:0-2611 GCA_045118155.1 Alphaproteobacteria bacterium
ACTTTGAGCAGATTTCCCAGGCTGACAAAGATAGGATGCTTGACGAACTGGAAGATGTGATTTTTGAAAAAGGGTTCCTTACCTACGGAGCATTTTTTATTTTTGTCAAATATCATATGTCAGCTGAGCATCGGAAGTTGATGCGTTCCTATAGCTCACATTTGGAACGTTTGGTTCGTTCAAATTTCGTTGAAAAAGAGTTGGCTGCAAGGTGGGAAAAACCGGAAGATGATGAGTAGGGGAAAAGGAACGTACCATTATGTATCATACTACCATAATGGTACGTGACGTGTGACGTGTGACGAAAAAGTAAAAAATTGTAGATAGGAAAGGATGAATATCATGGTGTTGTCTAAAGAGTGTTGTATTCTACGTTGTGAAGAACGGATAGAAAAACTTGCAAAATTGATGAAGGAAGATGATACGAATATATATATGTTAGAGCATAGTCGTGCAAGGACGTTAGGATATATTCAGGGGATGTGTGATGCCGGTATTTTTGATTTTGATGTATTAAAAGAATTGTATGACCGTGTTGATGCTATAACACATCCTCACTTGGTGAGGAAGAAAAATAAAAAGGGGTAGGGGATTCCATAAGGGGAAGGGGGCACGCCTTCCCCTTTGGCAAGATGACCACAAAAAAATGGTATGTACCGCAAGGTATATACCATTTTTTTTGGTCTATCTTGCCTATACCAGCAGAGCTGGTGGTAAGCAGTTTTAAATATAATGTTATGATTAGACCAGGAGGTGATTTGCTATGGCAAATTTTGAAAAAATCAAAAAAAATGGGATAGCAAGTTTGATTAAAAATGACATATGCAAATGTAGGGAAGAAGATGCGGAGCACCCGGAACGTGCAGGTGAAAATAGGGTAACAGTTTTTTATCGCAACAAAGAAGGCAACGTTACTTATGGAAAAGTAAAAAAATGGGATGATTATAAGGTAGTGCAAAATGCTGTGGATGTGCGAATGAGGGATAGGTTAAAAAATTGTAAGGATGTTATGCAAAGAGGTAACATTGTTGGAGCCGGTTCTTTGATTTGTCACGTTCCAGAAGATGTCAAAGAAGAGGACGTGCAAAAATTTTTAGATGGTTTTAAAAATTATTGTATCGAAAAATTTGGGATGGAAAATATGCTCATGGTCGCAGAGCATCATCACGAAAACAGAATTCACAGCCAGGCATATTTTATGCCGATAGTCCATGACAAAAAAGACGGGAAGGAAAAGCTTTGTGCTAAAGAATATTTTGTACGTCCATTATATCAAACTCTGCATGATGACTTAAACAAATATATGGATAATTATTTGGGGTATCATGTAAGCGTTCTTTTGGATGAAGATAATCCTAAAAAACGGAAAAATTCCAAATCCGTCAACACTTTAAAGATTCGCACTTTAAAAAAGGAAATCCGTGAAATCAGAAAGCAAATGAAAGAGCTGCAGAAAAAAGCAAAATGGTTTTCTGATGAACTTGCGAAGCTGGAAGGCCGGCTTAATAAAATTTACGAAGAGTATCCGGAGACCCGGAGGGTTAGGGGTATAAAACGGCAGCCAACCGGGGAAGAGTTGGAAAAGCGTTACAATATAGCCGCACATCCGATACAGGTTGAGCAGTCCACGAACAGAGAACGGCAACATACCATGACGCAAGGATAATGGATGCAGTCTGTTACGGACAGATGCCCCGTAGGGGCATTATGGGGCGGTGTGAGTTATCTTCTGTCGCCGTTCGACAATCAATCCAATCCAAACAGTTTTTACTTTCCGTCCCCCCGTCCCGTTCCGTTCTTCCCTTTTTGGTCGGGGTGGGACAGGGGGGGTGTCCCCCCCTGCGACTTGTAAATCCTAAAAATCAAAAATCCGCCACGTCACGAATGCTTGACGTGACGGACGGAGTTTTGATATAATATGAGTGTAGGTTGAGGTGTTACCAGCACCGCAACCGAACAGTAGAAGGCGAAGTTCTACGGCTCCTCACGGGTTTATTGTATCACGTTGTGTTTGAGTTTGTAAAGACACTTTTTATAGTGGTAGAACAACGCCTTCCATATCAACATATGGGAGGTTTTTTTATGGCAGAAAAAGTTTTGCAGGACGATACTGTTAAGACAGAGACAAGCAATAACAGTATCACAACAAAGGCTCGTTACTGGGTTGGTGTCGGTTGGGTTGACAACATGATTGCGGACTGGGAAGATAGGATTGCTTTGGTATTACAGCTTCCGTTTACCTACGTTATCCACGATAAAGACGTGGATAGCAAGGGTGTGTTAAGGGGTAAGCATGTACATATCATGTTTGCGTTCAATGCTCCCACTACGTACAAGAATGCGCTGAGCATTTTCAAACAATTGGAAGTGCCGGGCAAGGTTGCGTTTAATACTTGTTTCAAGGTGAACAACGTACGGAATATGTACGAATATCTGATTCACAATACTGCCGACGCAAAAAAGAAAAAGAAACATCTTTATGATGCTTCTGAGCGTGTCTGTGGCAATGGGTTTGACATCGGTAACTTTGAGCAGATTTCCCAGGCTGACAAAGATAGGATGCTTGACGAACTGGAAGATGTGATTTTTGAAAAAGGGTTCCTTACCTACG
>JBGUXS010000085.1:0-3632 GCA_045118155.1 Alphaproteobacteria bacterium
AGTAGGTAACTATTTCACTATTAGCATGGAAATACTATCAAAATTTTTCCCATAAGGTTTGTTTGTCTTTAGCTCTCACAAGCCCTGTCCTGTGGATCCCCCGGCAATTGCGCGCTCTATCGCGTTATATGCCGGGGGCTTTTGGGAAAGTGCAAGGAGTGCAGATGTGCTACAAATCTGCAAACGGGAAAAGTGTCCTAAACCCTGGAAAGGGTGGGTTGTATCTTTGCGAAAAGTTTAACAAAACCCTATTGCCATGAGTGATGAAAAGAAATCCTTAAACATTCTGGTAATTGCAACGGGGAGCGCGTCAAAGCTTATCAAAACAATTGAAGAGCGCGGGCACACTTACACGCTTGCAAAGCCGGAAGATTTTGATTTGTACTTATCGGATAGTACAAACGGCTATGACGCTTGTTACCTTTATGGGGCAAAGATTGTAGCGTCAAAGTATGATGCAGTTATAACCAGGGTGGGGGAACACCGGGAGTTTGCGTCAAAGGTTATCCGACACTTACAGCACAATTTGACTATGTTTTGCGTGCAATCCGGGAACGCAATTCTAACTTGTGCTGACAAGTGGAAAGCAGCTCAAATTATGAGCGAAAACAAGATTAAAGTCCCTAAACAATTCTACTCCATGCGGGGCAAATACCCGGCTATGATGATAGACAAAGTTGGGGGGCTTCCCGTTATCTTGAAAGAGCTTTCCGGGAGCAAAGGAAAAGGGCTTATCTTGCTTGAAAGCCCCAAACAAACAAACATGACTCTTGAAAGCTATTTCGGAAGTGAACGCAAGATTATCTTGCAAGAGTTCCTGGATAACGGGGGAACTGATGAACGGCACATTGTCTGCGGTGGAAAGGTTGTCAATTCCATGCGTAGGCATTCCCCTGAAGATGACATAAGGGCGAACCTTTCTCTTTCCGGAACGGGGGAAGCTATCACAGCCGACACAGCAACGGCACAAATGTGCATTGACGCTGTGAACGCTATTCCAGGGCTTAACTTTGCGGGGGTGGATATTATGAAAACCACCACTGATGACGGGGAAGAAATCCGTTATTTCATTGAAATCAACTCCAACCCTGGAGAGAAAATCATGGATATAACGGGACACAACCACTACCAGGATTTGTTGGACTATGTGGAAAGTGAGTGCAAGAAGCGTAGAGCCAACAAAAAAGCTGATACGGAAGAAGCTTCCAGGGGGGCAAAAACCTTTGATGAAGCTTACACCGCTTGCAAAGCTTTCCTGGAGCGCAAGAAATAAGCAAAGTATTTGCCCCCGCACATGGAAAATATCAGCCCCTGCAAATATATTGCTGATAATATCAGCGGGTGCAAATAATTTGCTGATAATAAAGCGCGCTATCCTCCTTATGCGCGCCTATCTGCCTTTAGTCCCGCCCACGCAACAAAAATTGCGTGGGTTTTTTGTCTTATTGTAATTGATTGATTATCAGTCATTTATCGCGTTTTGTGGATAACTTTGTTAATAACTATCTGATAATCAAATAGTTACATATAAACTAAAGCGGGGTTTTTGTCCTATGAACGGGGATATATCAAACTACTTTTGTACAAACAAATCTCTATTGTTATGAATAAACCCAAAACAAACGAACTCCCCGCCCTTGTGTACGGATTACGGGGTATCCAGGAACTCTTTGGAGTTGGTAAGAACACAGCACAAACCTACAAAAACACATGGCTTAAGCCGGCTGTCAGTCAAATAGGGAAAAAGATAATTGTCAATGTGTCGCAAGCCCTGGAGCTATACAGCGCAGAATCTTTGCGGGTGTATGTGGAACAGCACAAAGGGGATATAGGGATAAAGCCGTAAAGCTTCCAGGGCTGATAATTGTCATAGCTTTTGCAGATAAAAATCATGGCTATATAGACAATTATCACAGCTTCCAGGGGAAGGGGGTAGGGGGTTAGGGCTTTCCTGGTTTGCTTGCTTTTTTTTCCCGCTTTTCCGGGGCTTTCCCGGTCAAATCCGGCTCCACCCACCCACCCAAATATAACAGCTTTGCAATCATAGTTTTTCCTTAAAAATCCATGCTTGTTATAAAAGCAAAGCTTATTATATGCTTATCAATTGAATTTTTCAACTTTGTAACTTGCTCTATATGAATGTTTTAAAGGGCGTTTTGTTTATGTTTAAAACGACATTTATAGTGTTTAAAACGACATTTATAGTGTCAAAACTACCCTTTTAAAACGACATTTATAGTGTCATATAGTTATTATAACGACATGGATTTGCGTTTGTCGTTTTAAAATCCTACCTTTGCATGAAAACAATAATACTCAAAGATATGGGGACTAATAAAGACCTGGTGCAATCATTCAAAATGACCACAATCAGGAACAGCTTTGGAGTGTACGGACAGCGCACTATTATCCGCCTGGTAGAAGCTTCGCAATATCTCCTGGAAGGGAAAACAATAGGGGATTGCGTAACCTATGAAATTGACAAAAGTCTTTGGGGAGAAATACGGGTTAAAATGCCTATTACAGCTATTCTCCCAAAGGGTGATGAATCAAACCACCTGGAAGCAAAGAAACAGCTTAAAAAGCTTGTTTCTTTGCCCCTGGAATATGAAGCCCCCAACGGGGATTGGGTTATAACTACGCTTATCTCAAAAGTTGTGTTTACTAAAGCAACGGGGGAAGCTGCGCTTACTATACAGCCGGAAATATGGGAAGCTATTTTGGATTTTTCAAAGGGTTTTAGGCGTTTTGAGCTTGATAAAGCACTTGAGCTTAAGTCAGCATACTCTTTGCGCCTATATCAGCTTATAAGCGGGCAAAAACAGCCCTTAAGCTATAACCTGGAATCCCTAAAGAAAATGTTAGGGCTTTCAAACAAATATCCCCGCCCCGCTGATTTCATAAAAAGAGTGATTGTCCCCGCTAAAGATGAATTAGATGCAGTTGCCCCTTACAGCTTTGATTATCGGCTTATCCTGGAAAGCAAATCCGGGCGGGGGAAAGCGGGAATAACGGGTATCACATTCTTTCCCTACTTCCAACCCAAAAACCGCGACATAGAGCTTGAAAAGAAGCAAGATTTTGCCACGCTTAAGCATAGATATCCCGGTGTTGTTTCTATCCCTAAATCCGTAGAGAATTACATGATACACACTTTAGGATTTACCAAAACGGGGCTTGAAAACAACAAAGAATTGCTGTTGCAAGGATATCAGCATATAGATGACTTTGAAACTACCTTTTTGCGGAAGCTTGCTCCCAAATCCAGGAGCGCAAAAAACCCGCAAGGTTACATTATACGGGCTATCAAAGGGGAACTTAAAGAACGCGGGATAAATGTGTGAATTTAATGAATTGCTGTCCCTGGTTACATTAAGCCGGGACACTATACAAGAAGCTTGCATTGACTATTGCGGGAAAAGCAACACCTGCAAATACTACCAATTTGAGCAAGACAGCTGTCCCCGGCTCCAGGAGCTAAAACGGGGGCTTTTAGTGGAAATTCTCAAAGGATAGTGCTTTTATACACATATTACCGCCACAAAAGTAGGTAACTATTTCACTATTAGCATGGAAATACTATCAAAATTTTTCCCATAAGGTTTGTTTGTCTTTAGCTCTCACAAGCCCTG